>JAHIKF010000309.1 GCA_018897875.1 Pseudomonadota bacterium
CCCGGGCCGGTCGCGGGTGAGGCAGCGTCAAGCGACTGGCGATGATCTTCATCTTCCAGGTTAGATTCATGAGTTACCTGCGGGTCCTGAGTAATAACTGAGTCCTCCTGGATTTCCAGGTTTATAGTTCCGGGGGGTTGACGCATCGAGTGCCTTCTCTTTTTAGCTACAACGGTCGGCTCGCGTTAGATTTTCCGTTAATCTTCCCTGCTCTTGCGACAGGAAAAGGGGGTCCGAACAGCCCCCCGGGTTGAGGCGGTTGAGCCCGGCTTCTCCCGAGAAAACGCGCCGGCCCCGGACTCCCGGCAGAAGATTCTCTTGCCTGGGACCGGGTATTATCCAGGGACAGTTTCCAAGGGACATTTTTCGGGCAAGTCGCCGGGCCCGCCTGAACTTGGGCCGCGGCCACCAATTTCTCCAGGACGCCCAAGCCTTCCGGGTACTGGCGGGCATTCCCCCGGGGGGCGTGCCAAAGCACCGACAAGAGCACCTCCGGAGCGTTGAGGCCAACCGCCGCCGCTGCGGTAAGAATCCCCTGATAATAGCTCTCTATCGACGGATACGATGCCGCTAAAGCCTGGAGCACCCAACCTAATTTTTGATATTTGGCTGCATAACTCGACACCGCCTCCTCATGGTCGAGCCTAGATTTCAGGTTTAAGAGACTTTCCATCTCTTCCCGGTGGATTTTGACCCGCTTGTCTTGGGGATCCATGTGTTTAGCCTCAGCTGACTATGGCGTATGATCCGGCCCGCAAGTCTTTCCTCAATCCCGGGCTTCACGTTGATTTTTCCTGATATTTTATGACGCCAGAGATTTCTTACAATGGGGAGAACTACTGATATCCGGGTTCGTTTTTACTTAATTTGCCTCCAGTAAGCACCGGCTTTAGCCTGACGCTACCAGCCCGCCGGGGCCTTCCTGGAGAAAAAGATGGCGTCGCCGGGTTCCCGGGGGACCACGCCCTATCCGGCCGTCCACCCATGGCGGCTTTGCTGGTAAAGTCTCTCGGGGACCTCAGGCCGAGTTGCGTTCAAAAGGCAATTATTTGCAGACGCAGACTTTACCGTGAAACTTTAAATCCCCCTAAATCCCCCTTTAAAAAAGGGGGACTTTAAGGAAGCCGCAGTTTTTTCCCCCCTTTTCTAAAGGGGGGTAGGGGGGATTTTTTTCCCCGGGAGTGACCAACTCCGAGGTCATGGACGTTTCGCTTGCGCCAGCACAGGCGAGACGCCTGTATCGCCAATTGATTGCGACTCGGACCTCAGGCCCAGGGTCGGCCAGAAGAGGGACGGTAAGGGGGCGGCGCGGTTCAGGCCGGTGGGCGTAACCCGCAGCTTGGCGCCCTGGTTAGCGAATCAGGCGGATAGGCATAACAGCTTATGCAGAGGTCAATCCTTCGCGGATAGCGTATTTGGTGAGCTCGGCAACGCTCCGGATCTTCAATTTAACCATGATTTGCTGGCGATGGGTTTCCACGGTTTTGATGCTGATGTGCAGGCTTTCGCCGATAAGGGCGGAGGTCTTGCCTTCGGCGATGAGTTGCAGCACTTCCCGCTCTCGGGGAGAAAGCAGATTGAAAGCTGATGCTTCTGTGGGTTGGGTCGTGGACAGGTAGTCTTTCACCACGATGTCCGCCACCTCAGGACTCAGGAAAGTCTTGTGCGACATCACCACCCGGATAGCCTTGGCCAGGTCCTTAAAAGCGCAATCTTTGAGCATGTACCCGGCCGCCCCGGCCTTGAGCATATTCAACACAAAACGTCTATCGTCATGCATGGAGAGGGCGATGATCTTGACCCCGGGCAGTTCGGCGACAATCTGCCGGGTCGCCTCGATGCCGTTCAAATCCGGCATCGCCACGTCCATGATGATCACATCCGGGCGCAACTCCCGGGCCATCCGCTGGATCATCCGGCCGTCCTCGGCTTCCCCCAACACCTTGATGTCGGGCTCCTTTTCCAGCAGGGCCCGGAGCCCCTCGCGCATGATCTGGTGATCGTCGGCAATCAACACCTTGATGCTCATGCCAGTACTCCGTTCATCTGATAACCATCATATAACTCTCATCATGTCAAATTATATTTAAAAAAAGTACACCAGGGAACTGCCGCACCAAAGCTTTTTTTCCTGCGCTCATGATGAAACTAGATTTTGGGGGAAATAACAAAATCGGAACGCGGGCCGGGTAGCGGGCGGGAGGCGCACCCCAGGGGCTCGTGGCGGTTAGTCTGGCGCCACCGGGACAAGAGAGCGGCTTCAGACCGTCGGCCGGGGCCGCCAGATGCAAAGCCGGGAAAGGCTAATTGACTGCGGCCGAGGAGGGCGGCCGGGGTACCACCCTTGAAGCCACAGGCGGGAGGACTACCCTAACGGGGCTTGGGAGCGCCATGTGACTGGGCCTCTTTTTCTTGTCTGGCCGCAACGGTAAGCTCAGAATGACCCGGGTGACCTCCCCGGGGGTGGACTCGATCTCCATACGGCCGCCGAAATAGTTCAGGCGCTCCCGGATGCTGAAGAGACCGAAACCTTCTATTTTGCCGGACGAACCTCCGGGCTTGTCCGGAGCAAAGCCGACCCCGTTATCCTCGACGATTACCTCCAGATGTTCACCGGCCCTCCGCATGCACACCCTGGCGCCACTGGCTTGGGAGTGCTTGAGCACGTTGAACAGCAACTCCCGCACCGCCCTGAAAAGGAGCACCCGGGCTTCATTATCCAGCGGTTTGGGACTGTCGTCATCCTCCACTGCCACCGCCAGGCCATACTGCTGCTCCATGTGCTCCGCCAGCCACTCCATGGCGGGCTCGAACCCCAGATCGTAGAGGATGGGAGGACTGAGTTCGAAGACCAACGACCGCGTGTAGCGTATTGATTCCTCAATCAACCGCCGGATTTCTTCCATGGGCTTGGCAAAGCTGCGATACAGCGTCGATTCCTGAATCTTCTCAAACTTGCCCTTGGCCACCACCAGCAGCTGGGCGATATGATCGTGGAGCACTGTGGCCAATCGGCGCCGTTCCCGTTCTTCAGTAAAAGACAGCTCCGAGGCCAGGGATTGCAGCTGTTCCTGGTAGGTGCGAATCTTTTCCTCGCTCTCCCGCCGTTCGGTAATGTCCTCGAACAAGGCTATAGCAAATTGGGGTTTGCCGCCCGCCTCCCGCACCAGGGAGATGGATTGCCGCCCCCAGCCGACCCAGCCGTCTTTGCGGATATAGCGGGTTTCCACCCGGCAGACATCCTGCCCGCCCGTGAGCAATTGCTGAAAATTTTCCCAACTCGATGCGGCATTCTCCGGATGGTTGATCCGGGTGAACTCCATCCCCCGTAATTCTCCGGCGGCATACCCCAGCATGGCCAACAGCGCCGGGTTACCTTCAATCACGCGGCCTTGCTTGTCAATGAGGGCTATGCCCAGGGCGGCTTCCCGGATAATCGTCCGGAACCGGGACTCACTTTCCATCAAAGCCTTCTCCACCCGCCCCCTTTCGGCAATCTCCAGGCGCATCTCTTCGTTGGCCTTTTCCAGGGCATAGGTCCGGGCACCGAGCCGCTCCCCCAACTGGACGTTGTCGCGGCTGAATTGTTGGATAAGTTTCTGGTACTTCAACAATAACAGGTAGGCGCAAACGGTCGCCAGGGTGCAGCCGAGAATACCCAGGTAGATGTTTGAACTGGCGGCGCCGGCATGAGCAAAGACAATATCCTTGAACAACTGAAATATGGAGATGACCACAATGACCTGCAGCGTCACCAGTATCAGTCGGGTAACCCAGCAATTGACCGTACTTTCGTCCTTTGGCGGAACTTCGATGCCGATGCCGTCAGCCAGCTCCCCCTCGCAAAGTTTCGTCTGATCCATGGATTACCATCCTCTCCGGTTGGGATAAACCCTGCCTACCCTACCTTTCCTGCACCTCAAATGTGCCACTTTTACGCCAAAAGGTAATTGGGTATTCCCTGGAACTGGGGGTGAGAAATCCCTGAATTTCCCCTGCTAAATATCCAGGGGCGCTTGCGGGGTTTGAAGGGACGAGCCTCTTTCCTGAAAAGTTTTCCGTTTTCCGTTTTCCGTGGAACAGCCAATCCGGTCTGTTCTCTCAGTAGGGTGCGTCCTACGCACCATTAGCTTATGGCAGCAGCGAGCACGGAGGCCCGCCCCACCAACTAATGTGGTGGCACAGGCTTTCCAGCCTGTGTCAAGGAAGCAGGTTAGTCAGACACAGCCTGGAAAGGCTGTGCCACCAGCCAATACCATTTTTTCATGTTTTACGGGTGGACCGAAGGACCATGAGGAACTGCATTGAAAAGTTTTTCCGTAGGGTGCGCACTGCGCACCATTAGCCGACTTGGCGGCGGGCACGGAGGCCCGCCCCACCAACCTTTTCATGCTTTACGGGTGAGCTAACGGCTCAGGCGCAACTGCTTTGTTAATATACAAGGGGGCGGAACTGGCGAAAAACCCCCTGGTCCCCTGCCTCAGCTCATATCTGCCAAAACCTCTTGCAGGAAGGCGGTGGCGGGGCTTACCGGCAGCGGCGCCCCGTTGACTGCGGCCACCGGCATCAGCCCCATGAGGGAGTTGGCCAGCCAGAGGCCGTCGGAAGCCTTAAGCTGGGCCACAGTGGTGCGACGGGCTTTAAGGGGCAGGCCCCGGGCGGCTAACCCCCGGCCCAGGACCGTTACGGTCACCCCGGGAAGGGTGCTGGCCGAGGCAGGCAGGTAATAATGCCCCTGATGGAGATAGATGAGGCTGGTGGCGGCCCCTTCCGAGACCAGGCCGTCGGCCTCCAGGATGAGGGCCTCTTTGGCCCCCTGGTCCAGGGCGAACTGCCGGGCCGCCAGGTAAAACAGGTGGTTGAGGCTCTTGTGGCGGCCCACGAAGGTGGAGCGGCCTTCGGGAAAGACGACCACCGGCCAGCCCGCGGCGTAGGCTTCAGGACTGGGAGGCGTATAGGCCTCGGCATAGATGACCAGGGTGGGACGGCACTCCTCCGGCAGGCCCAACCCTGGGGCCACCCCCCGGCTGAGGAGAATTTTCACCCGGGCCGGACCCCGGCTCAAACCGTTGGCCGCCAGCAATTGCGCCAGGCGCTCCTGCCAGGGGGCATTTGCCGGGAAAGGCAGGCGAAAGGCCCGGGCCGAGGCGGCCAGGCGCTCCAGATGCTCGGTCAGAAAGCGAACCCGCCCTGCCTCGGCCCGCAGGGTTTCGAACAGGCCGTCCCCGTAGAGGAAACCCCGGTCGTTCACCGGCACCCGGGCCTGGGCCAGGGGAATCAAATTATCGTTGAGCCAGACGAATTCTTCCATACATCACCAACATAGATAATTTTGGGTGAAAAGGGGAAATGGCGAAAAGGGTTAACTATGAACAATCTTTGGCTATCCATAAAATAAAGCATACACTATTACGAGATATTCCCTCGCACCCTTTGTCGGAGTTTAATTGCAATCTCTTCCCCTTTTTCCCTTTTCGCCTTTTACCCTTTTTCCCCCAATCTATAAATCCCCGGCGATGAGGCGGAACAGGGTGCTGGCCTTGTGCAGGGTCTCCTCGTATTCGTCCTCTTCCCGGGAGTCATAGACCACCCCGCCCCCCACGGCAAAATAGCCCTTGCCTTGAGAGATAATGGCGGTGCGGATGGCCACGTTCAAGTCCAGGTTACAGTGTAGCCCCAGGTAGCCGATGGCCCCGCAATAGACGTGGCGCACATGTGGTTCCAGTTCGTCGATGATTTCCATGGCCCGGATCTTGGGACACCCGGTGATGGAGCCCCCGGGAAAGGTAGCCCGCAGAATATCCACCGCGCTGCACCCGGGTCTGAGTTGCCCTGTGACCACCGACACCAGGTGGTAGACGTTCTGGTAGGCCTCCAGCCGTTTGTGCTCCTTGACCTTAACCGTTCGGGGCCGGCAGACCTTGCCCAAATCGTTCCGGAGGAGGTCCACGATCATGGAGAGCTCGGCGTCGTCTTTGGGGCTCTCGGCCAATTCCTGCCGCAGGATGGCATCCGCCGCCGGGGTGGCCCCCCGGGGCCGGGTGCCCTTGATGGGGCGGGTCTCGAGATAATCGCCCCGTTGATACAGGAAGCGCTCCATGGAGGTGGAGAGCACCTGAAAATCATCACAGTGCAGATAGGCGTAAAAGGGCGCCGGATTCAGCTGGAAGAGCCGCTGCATCAGGTGGTACGGCTCCCCGGACAGGGGAAAAGAAAAGCGCTGGGTCAGGTTGACCTGGTAGACGTCACCGGCACGGATGTACTCCCGGATGCGGGTGAGGGCCTTTAAATACGCCTCCCGGGTAAAGTTGCTCTCGGGTGGCCCCACCCGATAAGCGCCCAGGGGCACGGCCGGGGGCCACAGCTCACCGGTCTCCGGGGCCATGGCGCGGCCTGCGGCATCCTCAACGGTAACGCCCACCTGCCAGAAACGCCCGCCCCGCCGGTCGTGGATCACCAGGCGCCGGGGGAAGGCGAACACCATTTCGGGCAGGTGTAAATCATCCACCGCGGTGAAGGGCAGACGCTCCAGGTGATTTTTCAGGTCATAGGCCAGGAACCCCAGCCCGCCTGCGGCCATGGGCGCGAGCGGGGAATCACCCGGCAACTGCAGGGCGCCCAGGAGGTCCTCCAGCACCACGAAGGGGTCAGCCTCATAGATCCGGATGTCGCCGTCCTGCTGTACCTCAACCCGGCGGCCCCGGGCCCGGAGCACCAGGAACGGGTCCCAACCCATGAGGGAATACCCGGCGCAGTCCAAATCCCCGCCGCTCAACAGCAGCATGGCATAAGGGCGCTGCCGCACGGCCGTGAACAGATCCGCCAGACCGACCATCCCCGGCGGCGGCTCGTACGGCTTGATTTCGATATCTACCACTCGACCTACCACACGGTATCCTTAGGTCATGAATGTTTTTGGGAATTTCCCACTGTAGCCACAGGCGAAAGCACGCGCAAGCTAAACCACCATGGTAGTTTGGGGCCACCCCCAATCACGAAATTCCTTGTAGGGACGGTTCGCGAACCGCCCCTACGGGTGGACTTTTACGGTAAAGCCCGTGGTTACAAAAAATAGCCCTTTGAACGCAACCCGGTATAAATCCCCCTTTCCTAAAGGGGGATTTAGGGGGATTATCAGCCGGTTATAATCCCCCCTGGCCCCCCTTTAGAAAAGGGGGGTAAATGCTCGGCCCTTCGGGAGCAATTTTCGCAATCATGGCCCCCTCCCCCAACTAGCATTTTCTGCCAAAAAGTTCGCGGCCAGCGCCTTGCCGTGGTCAGTAAGAAAGGATTCCGGGTGGAACTGGACCCCGTGGAGCGGAAAGGTGCGGTGTTTAAGGCCCATGATGACGCCGTCTTCGGTCCTGGCGGTAACTTCCAACTCCGGGGAGTTGGGAACCGCCATGAGGGAGTGATAGCGGGCGGCCCCGAAGGGCGACGGCAGGCCCTTAAAAAGGCCCTGGCCCTGATGAAAAACTTGGTGGCGCTTGCCGTGCACCGGGATAGGGGCCCTGACGGTGGCGCCCCCAAAAACTTCGTTCAGGGCCTGGTGTCCCAGGCAGACCCCCAGGATGGGGATCTGTTGATAAAAATGGGCGATGACCATTTTGCTGATGCCCGCCTGATCCGGGGCCTTTGGGCCCGGCGAGATGCAGA
Source organism: Pseudomonadota bacterium (assembly GCA_018897875.1). Classification (GTDB taxonomy): domain Bacteria; phylum Desulfobacterota; class Desulfobaccia; order Desulfobaccales; family 0-14-0-80-60-11; genus 0-14-0-80-60-11. The sequence goes on from JAHIKF010000309.1 coordinate 7,657, forward strand.
GCCAGTCGGGGACAAGCGCCGCTATGCCGGCCAGATCGATCTCGTCGTGGCGAAAGACCAGGACCTCCAGGTCGAACTCGTAAAAGAGTTGCACCAGATTATAGGTAAAGGAGTCGTAGTTGTCGATCATCACCAGGCGCATCGGCCGCCCTCAAGAATGAAATTCCCTGTAGGGGCGGACCTGCGTGTCCGCCCTCTGATACCGATGAGCAATCAAAAGACTATTTTTGTCATTCTGAGCACAGCGAAGAATCTCGCTTTTCAAGCCGGCGAGATTCGTAACGAAGCGGCGCTCCGTTCAGAATGACATGAATATTATTAGTTTTTTGACTGAAACTTCGTATGAGGGCGCACACTTAGGTGCGCCCCTACAAAACAGATAAAAATAAAAAAAGCCGCCCAGATGAGTCTGGGTGGCTCGCGCCTGACATAACTCTGACTTGATACTATGATACCGCCTGCCGGGCTGTCAACGGTTTTCTGCCTCGAAAAGTTCTTTACATCGGTGGCACAGGCTTTCCAGCCTGTGCGAATGAAACAGATCAGTCGAGCCCAGCCTGGAAAGCCTGTGACACCATCACCACTTGACCAACAGCGCGCCGGGCGTGGAGGCCCGCCCACTAAACTTTTCGTGGCAGAGATTAAACCGAAGGCTTACGAAAGACCTTAAATGCGAGGGCCATGGACTCCGGTTAATCCCCGGCTCCCGCCCGCAGGCGCACAAAGTACAGGGTCCCAAAACTATTCGGTTCCAGGCGATGGAGTTCGAGGTTGTATTTGTAGACGTAGCCGACGTCATAATCTACGTCCTCAGCCATTCCCATGGCCCGGTCCATGTCGCCGTCGCTGGCCATGAGCAGGGCTTGCAAAAAGACCGCGCCGCCGTTCCTGGCGGTGGGGTCGTGGGCAAAAACCGCCCCGCAGGTGCAGGACCCGGCGGCAAAATCGTACCATTCATCGCCTTCCACCTCGGCCGGCCGCCGGATTTCGGCGCTGCAAAACGGGCACCGGGCCGGCAGGGTGCGGTCACGGATGAGCTTTGGCATACACTACCCCTCACCTAAAACGGATTATAGCGTTTGCCGTAAATTCCTTCCGTTTGGAGGTTCTTAAATCCCCCTAAATCCCCCTTTGTCAAAGGGGGACTTTAACAGCATTTCCTTGTAGTTCCCCCCCTTTTTTAAAGGGGGGCAGGGGGGATTATCAGGCTTCCCATAAAGGAAAAAACTTTTGGCAATCGATACAAGTCAGCCGGGGGCCGGTTCTGAAACCGGAACGCCCCGGACCCGGCGGGCCTGCGGCCGGCGTGCAAAAAAACTGAAAATCCGGCAGCAAGCACAGCCAGCCGCTTTTATTATCGCTGATTTTTCTAAATACGCAAATGTCCCGCCTCTCTATTGACACCCGGGCGCCTTGAGCTTACATTGTATTCACGGAAAATGAATGGGGAGGTCTATATGGCGGATATGATCGTGAGCTTTTCGATCCAGCAGCAGCAGGAAGTTGAGGCCATTGTCATCGACAAGGACGGGGCAGAGGCCCTGCGGTATCTGAGTGACCTTGTGGGGATACTTAAATCCCGAGAAAGCCACGCTTGTGGCCCCAAGGTGGCCGAAGGCTCTCCGGGTCAAGGTTGAGGCGATGGGGGGGCGGGAACCTTTTGCCGGCGCCCGCACCCGGTCAACGACACGCAGTCACCAAACGCTGAGACCGAAGGTGAGAGGCTGACCCTGGGACTTGACAGCCGGCCGGTTTCAGCCACTCCTTCAGGCGCTGCCTGGCGGCGCTCTACTAAATCAAGGTAAGGTGAGAAACTATGGCAGACAAACAGATCGCGTTTTCGGCCGCGGAACAACAGCAGATAGAAGCCATCGTCATTGATAAGGACAAAGAAGAGGCCATCAAGTTCTTGGCTCTCCTGGTGCAGCGTTTCAAAGGCTCCTCCGAAAGTCACGTCTGCGGCCCCACAAGAACTCAGTAAAGGAACGTTACCCACTCTCAGTGGCTAATCAACCGACTATGGAAAGGCTGGCGCTGGTAGCTGACACCCATACCTACCACGCCGGCCTTCCCGCGTTGCTGGCTTTCTTTAAGGACCAGGGCCTCACACACCTGGCCTGCCTGGGAGATTGTCAACCGGAGCCTTTCCGGCCCTGGCTGACCATGGACCCCGCCAACCGGCTTTATTGGGTGTATGACGTCTTCGGACCGCAAATGCCCGAGGCCACCGGCTGCGGCATCGCCCTGGAACTCGAGGGGTGGATCTTTTTGGCCCACACCCGGGCTTTGATCTGGACCCACTACAATGAGCGCATCCGGGCCTACGGGCACGGGGCCCACAAGTACCGTCTGCCGCTAGTGGCGTGCCACGGCCACACCCACGTCCCCAGCGTCACCCGCTATACGCCGCCCTTCAGCCGCCTGCTCTACACCAACGACGCGGTGCGGCCCCGGGAATTTCAGGCGCGCCAGGCCTGCCTGACCCTGGACCCGGACACCACCTACCTCATCGTGCCCGGGGCCTTCACCCTGGAGGAGCAACGGCATCCCACCTTCAGCTTTGCGGTCCTGGACCTCATCAGCTCCCGGGTGGCCATGGTTTCCCTGAAAGATTTACGGAATCTGGAATCAGTAGAGCTTTTCCCTGCTTGAGTTCCGCCACCACCAGGGCGTCGGTGGGGAAGGCCAGGGGCTGCGGCGGGGCCGTCAGGGGAAAAAATTCGGCGGCCGATAGATCATCGCCGGCCTGAAGCAAACCGCCGGTCACCTGCCCGGCGAACCAGATCCCCACGGTGAGGCGCTCGGGGTCGTGAAAGTTGGAATGCACCGCCAAAACCGGCCCCACCTCCACCACCAGGCCGGTTTCTTCCAGAAACTCCCGGGCCGCGGCCGCCTTCACCTCTTCGCCCCACTCCACATAGCCGCACGGGATACACCAGGCGCCGCCATACGGTCCGCTCCCCCGATGACCCCAGAGGATGGCCTCGCCCCGGCGGACCACCACCGCCACCCCCACGGCGGGATTGACATAGAGCACCCGGCGGCAGGCGCGGCAGACCAGTCGGTCCCGGTCACCCCGGCGTTGGGTTTCGAGAAGCCCGCCGCAGCAGGGGCAGTAGCGGAAATTCGAAGAATTACAAGACATAACGCTCCCGGATCAGGTTGGCATGATATTAAAGGTTGAAAGTAAGGCCAAATTCATTTACAAACGAGGTTGATTATTCTGGAGTGTACCCCGTGACCACCCCCAGACTCAAGGCCATTCGCAACCTCGGCATCATTGCCCACATCGACGCCGGCAAGACCACCTTGACGGAGCGCATCCTCTATTACACCGGCCGCACCCACAAGATGGGAGAGGTCCACGACGGCGCTGCGGTCATGGACTGGATGCCCGAGGAGCAGGAACGGGGCATCACCATCACCGCGGCGGTCACTACCTGCCAGTGGAAGGGCTGCGTCATCAACATCATCGACACCCCGGGCCACGTGGATTTCACCATCGAGGTGGAACGGTCCCTGCGGGTGCTGGACGGGGCCATCGGGGTCTTCGACGCGGTGAGCGGGGTGGAGCCCCAGTCCGAAACCGTTTGGCACCAGGCGGACAAGTACCGGGTCCCCAAGCTGGCTTTCATTAACAAAATGGACCGCATGGGGGCAAATTTTACCGCGGCGCTGGAGTCCCTGCGGGAGAAGCTGGGCGCCCATCCCCTGGTCCTTACAACCCCCTGGGGCGAAGAAGAACGCTTCCAGGGGGTCATCGACCTTCTGAGCCTCAAGGCCATCAGGTGGCGGGAAGAGACCCTGGGCGTTGCTTTTGAGGAACTCGAAATCCCCGGCGACTATCAGGACCAGGCCGCCGCAGCCCGGGAGGCCCTGGTGGAGGCCGTGGCGGAAGTGGACGACGAGGTGATGGAGGTCTACCTGGCGGAGCAGCCCCTGACGCTGGAGGCCCTCAAGGCCGGCATCCAGCGCGCCACCCTGGCGCTGAAAGGGGTGCCCACCTACTGCGGCTCCGCCTTGCGCAACAAGGGCATCCAGCCTCTGTTGGACGGCATCAAGGATTTCCTGCCCAATCCCGCCCAGGTACCGCCGATTGTGGGCCAGAACCCCAAGACCGGGGACACGGAGAGCCGCCCGCCCGAAAATAACCAGCCTTTGGCCGCCCTGGCCTTCAAGATCATGATGGACCAGAGCCAGCGGCTCACCTATGTGCGCATCTATTCCGGCACCCTGAAATTCGGCCAAGAAGTCTACAATTCCATCAAGCAGACCACGGAGAAAGTGGCCCGCATCTTGCGCATGCATGCCAACAAGCGGGAACCCCTGGAGGAAGCCCACGCCGGCACTATCGTCGCCCTCCTGGGCCTCAAGGCCACTTCCACCGGCGATACCCTGTGCAGCCGCCAGCATCCCATTGTGCTGGAACCCATATCGTCCTACGTGCCGGTGATCTCCCTGGCCATCGAGCCGGTGACCCGGGACGACCAGGAGCGCCTGGGGCCGGGCCTGGAGCGGGTCTGCGAAGAGGACCCCAGCCTCAAGGTCCACACCGACGAAGGCACGGGCCAGACCCTGTTGTCCGGCATGGGGGAGTTGCACCTGGAGGTCATCATCCACCGCCTGGAGCGGGAGTTCCTCGCCCACGTGCGCGCCGGCCGCCCCCAGGTGGTCTATCGGGAAACCATTGCCGCACGCGTGGGGGAGACCGGGGTTTTCGACCGGGAACTGGCCGGCCGGCGCCATTTCGGCGAAGTCAAGCTCACCCTGGCCCCCCGGCCCCGGGGCGCGGGCAACGCTTTTGCGTCGCTCCTGCCCGAAGGACATCCGGCCCAGGGCTTTGTGCCTCTGATCGCCCAGGCGGTCAGCGAGGCCCTGGAAGGCGGGGCGGTTTACGGCCACCCCGCGGTGGACATCGCCGTGGCCTTGACCGACGCCACCGTCCGGGAAGGGCAGGCCTCGGAGATGGCCTTCCGGGTCGCGGCCATGACCGCGGTGAAACAGGGGCTGCATGCGGGCCAGCCCCAACTGCTGCAGCCCATTATGAAGGTGGAGATCATCGCGCCGGAGGAATTCACCGGCGAGGTCATGGGCGATTTTGCCTCTCGTAAGGGCAAGGTGGACCACCTGCTGGCCAAGGGGCCGGTGCGGATCATCTCGGGGCTGGCCCCGCTGTCCGAGATGTTCGGCTATGCCACTACCCTGCGCTCCCTGACCCAGGGGCGGGGCACCTTCACCCTCCAGTTCGACCACCACGGCTACGTAGAGCGGAAGGAGGAGAAATAGGCAGTAGTCAGTGGCCAGTTGTCAGTGATCAGTTAAAAGTGTAGGGTGCGCCCGGCGCACCATTCTTTGAGATCCTCGTTCCCTAACCAAGCTTGCGGAACCAGCAGATAGGGCGGCCTGTGGCCGCCATAGGCAGGTCCACCTGACCAAGCAGGGTGCGCCCGGCGAACCATTCCTCTCGAAAATATAATAACAAATGGAGCATAAGAATAATGCCCATAGAACAAACCTTATCCATGATCAAACCCGACGGGGTGCAACGCGGCCTCATCGGCAACGTCATCGGCCGCTTTGAGAAAAGCGGCCTCAAGATCAAAGCCATGAAGATGCTGCACCTTTCCCTGGAACAGGCCCGGGCCTTCTACGCGGTGCACCAGGCGCGCCCCTTCTTCGACAGCCTGACGCAATTCATGAGCTCCGGGCCCATCGTGGCCATGATCTTAGAAGGCGAAAACGCCATTCAGGTCAACCGGGATCTCATGGGCGCCACCGACTACCGCCAGGCCGCGCCCGGCACCATCCGGGCGGAATTCGCCCGGGAGATCGAGGCCAACATCGTCCACGGCTCGGACGCCCCTGACACCGCCAAGGTCGAGATTGCCTTCTTTTTCAACTCCCTGGAACAGGTCTGATAGTAAGCTATCAGCTATCAGCTTGAAGAACACTAAACCGGTTTGGTGGCACAGCCTTTCCAGGCTGTGCCCGCCTGATCCGCTGCCTGGCCACAGGCTGGAAAGCCTGTGCCACCAAACATGTAGTAGGGTGCGTTTTACGCACCATGAAATGAACTTTTTGTAACAGTAGGGCGGGCGCTCACCCGCCGTTGGTGCGTAAAACGCACCCTACGAAAAAACTTTCAGGGCTGCGGTTTCCACCCCTTTGTATTAATCTTCGTCTCTGACCCCTCCCCCTGAGGTGGAAGCCGCCTTTTTGCCGACCCGGCCGCTATCCCAACTTGACAACGCCCCCCGTTATCCTCATGTTAAAAATAAGGGTGCCAGACCCGGTCAATCCAGACAACAATTTTTTCTCAGCTTGAATCCCGCACCCGCTGCGGTGGCGCCGGGCCTGGAGCAAGGAGAGTTGTAATGCCGGTGAAAAAAGTGATCCCGATCCTGGATCAGGTGCGCGAGTCCTTGCGGTCCGCCGCGGCGCACCGCCGGCGCACCGGCCGCCCCTTCGTCACCCTCAGTTACGCCCAGAGTCTGGACGGCAGCATTGCCGACCGCCCCGGACGCCCCCTGGCGCTCAGCGGCCCCCAGGCCATGGCCCTGACCCACGGCCTCCGGGCTTCCCACGCGGCCATTCTGGTGGGCATCGGCACGGTGCTGGCCGACAACCCCCGCCTCAACGTCAGGCTGGTGGAGGGCCCCGACCCCCAACCGGTAGTCGTGGACAGCCGCCTGCGGTTTCCCCCCTACGCCAACCTCCTGAAGAACAGCCGCTCTCCCTTAATTGCTACCAACACCGGGGCCGACGCCGAGCGCCGTCAAGCCCTGGAAGCCGCGGGGGCCAGGGTCCTGGTGCTGCCGGGGAATAACGGCTGGGTCGATCTGCCCGATCTCCTCAAACACCTGGGCTCCATGTCCATCAACTCCCTGATGGTGGAAGGGGGCGCCCAGATTATCACGAGTTTTCTGGCCTCCCGGTTGGTGGACCAGGTGGTCCTGACCATCGCCCCCCTGCTCGTGGGCGGCCTCCGGGTGGTGAACCATTTGGGGCCCTCATCCCGGCGGCGCTTCCCGCGCCTGACGCACCTCAGCTACCAGCAACTGGGCGACGACCTGGTGCTGCGCGGTGAACCGGACTGGGACGGCTGAATGGAGCGGCAGGCCCTCTATTTCACCGGACCCCGGCAGGTGGCGATCCTCAATGAAACCCTCCCCTCCCCGGCTTTCGGCCAGGTGCTGGTACAGACCATCATGTCCGCCATCAGCCCGGGCACCGAGTTGCTGGTTTACCGGGGGCTGGCGCCGGCGGACCTGGCCAGGGATGAGACCATCACCGCCCTGGCCGGAGATTTCTCTTTTCCCCTGACCTATGGCTACGCCGCGGTGGGGCAGGTCCTGGAACTGGGTCCGGGCGTGGCCCCTGACTGGGAAGGCCGGCTGGTCTTCGCCTTCCAGCCCCACGCCAGCCATTTTCTGGCCACCCCGGACGAACTGCTCGGGGTGCCCGCCGGCCTGAACCCCGAGGAGGCCGTGTTCTTCCCCAACCTGGAAACCGCGGTGACCTTGCTGTTGGACGGCCGGCCCCTCATGGGGGAACAGGTGGCCATCTTCGGCCAGGGCATCGTGGGCCTGCTCTTGACCGCCCTTTTGAGCCGCTGGCCCCTGTCGTCCCTGGTGACCCTGGATCTCTTTCCCCGGCGCCGTCTGCTCTCCGAAGACCTGGGGGCCCACCTGAGCCTGGACCCCTCGACCCCGGACGCGATGGAGCGTCTGGCCGCCGGTCTCCAGGGAGGCCGCCCTTACGCCGGCGCGGACCTCTGCTATGAAATCTCCGGCAACCCCGCCGCCCTGGACCAGGCCATCGCGGCCACCGGGTTCAGCGGCCGGGTGGTCATCGGTTCCTGGTACGGGCTCAAGCGGTCAGACCTGAATCTTGGGGGCAGTTTTCATCGCAGCCGGATGCGGCTCATCAGCAGCCAGGTCAGCAGTATCAATCCGGAGCTTACCGGGCGCTGGGACAAAACCCGGCGTTATCACGTTACCTGGCAGATGCTGGCGCAGGTGCAGCCGGCCCGCTTCATCACCCAGCGCTTTCCCATCGCCCAGGCAGCCCAGGCTTATGCCTTGATCGATAACCACCCGGAAGACGTCATCCAGGTAATCCTGACGTATTGATTTGCCACGTAGGGGCGGTGAGCGCACCGCCCCTACACCTATCTCGCAAGTAACCTTGCTATGCGCCAAAAACTGCACCCCAAGGAGCACCTCATGCACCGATACACCCTGGCGGTAAAACGTGACTTCGTCGCCCGGCACTTTCTTTTCGGCGCCGATTGGGGCGCCGAAAATCAACTCCATTCCCACCATTACCAGGTTGAGGTTGAGCTTGAGGGCCGCACCCTGGATAAACACGGCTACCTGGTGGACATTGTGGCCGTGGAAGCCCACCTGGAAGAACTGGTGGCGTATTACCGGGACCAGAGCCTGAACGATCTGCCGGAATTCGCCGGGCTCAACCCCAGCATCGAGCGCTTCGCCCGCCTCCTCTGCCAGTCGCTTGGGGGCCGCATATCGGAACCCATCAACGCGATCACGGTCAAAATCTGGGAAAACGACATCGCCTGGGCGGCTTACCGTGAGGAACGGTAGTGCGCCATGCCTCAATCAGTGCGGTATTAAAGACCAAGAATTAGCACCCCCCTTTTCTAAAGGGGGGCAGGGGGGATTAAAAACAACTCCCTGATAATCCCCCTAAATCCCCCTTTAAAAAAGGGGGACTTAAAAAAGGTTTCCGGGAAATCACCGCGATATATTCATCTTATAAATTAAGGAACATAACACCAGTGCATGTGGGCCTGCTCATTTACGGCAGTCTTACCACCGTCTCCGGCGGCTTCATCTATGACCGGAACCTGGTGCGCTATCTTCGGGAGGCCGGCGACCGGGTGGACGTCATCAGTCTCCCTTGGCGCCACTATGGGTTAAGCTTACTTGATAATCTGAATGCCGGGCTCCGCCGCCGTCTCACGCAGGCCGCCTTTGATGTTCTCCTGGAAGATGAGCTGGTGCACCCCTCCTGTTTCTGGCTCAACCAGCGCCTGCGCCCCCGGTTGAGCTACCCCGTGGTCGCCATCGTCCATCACCTGCGCTGCCGGGAGCGCCATCCGGCCTTAATGCGCCGGCTGTACCGCGGGGTGGAAAAACGCTATTTGGCCTCGGTGGACGGTTGCATCTGCGTCAGCCGCACCACTGCCAAAGACGTGGAGGATGTGGTGGGGCGGGCGCCGCCCTTGGTGGTGGCTCCTCCCGGCCGCGACGGCCTGCCCGGCGCGGTCAGCCGGGAGGCGATCATGGCTCGGGCCACCGCGCCCGGGCCTTTTAACCTCATCTTCGTGGGCAACCTGATTCCCCGTAAAGAGTTACACACGCTGCTGGCGGCCCTGGCAAGTCTCCCCCAGGACGATTGGCGCCTGGCGGTGGCCGGCAGTTTAAATATGGATGCGGCTTATGTTGCAGCCATCCGCGGCCAGATAAAAGACGCCGGCCTGGCCCCCCGGGTGACCCTGCTGGGAGCCCTGCCCGCCCGGGAACTGGCGGCCCGGTGCGCCGCCAGCCACCTCCTAACGGTGCCCTCATCTTATGAAGGCTTCGGCATCGTCTACCTGGAGGGCATGCAATTCGGGCTGCCTGCCATCGCCGGAACCGCCGGCGCCGCCCAAGAGATCATCACCCATGGCGATAATGGCTTTTTAGTTCCTCCCGGCAACCCGGAAGCCCTGGCACACCATATAGAACTGCTTATCCGGGACCGGGAAGTCTTGCTCAAGATGAGCCTGGCAGCGCATGGGGCTGCCGCGGTCCACCCCACCTGGAACGACAGCGCCGCCGGCGCCCGGGCCTTCCTGCAAAATTTCCTGAGGTGACTGTGTCCGGCCCGGCTGCTCCCGACTTTATCCGCTATCTGGCCGCCAAAAAGGCTCTGGATGACCGTTCCCTGAACCGGCAGGTGTGGGATCACCTGGCGCGGGCGCTGCGGCACCGGCAAGACTCCGCCCCCCTCCGGGTCCTGGAAGTGGGCTGCGGCATCGGCACCATGGTGGAGCGCCTGCTGGAGCGGGGTTTGCTGACCCGGGCGGCATACACCGGCATCGATGTGGAAGCCGGATGCATCCGGGCGGCCGCCCAGCGCCTGCACGGTTATGCGGCGGCGCGCCAGGTCCCCCTCAGCGTGGATGCCGGCGGGGCCATGCTCTTTACGACCCCGGCCCAAGACGTCCGCATAACTTTTGAAGCCGCCGACCTCTTTGATTTCCTTGACCGGGAGCCGGGAAAATCGGCCTGGGACCTGCTCGTGGCCCACGCCGTCCTGGACCTGATCGATCTTGACGCCGCCCTGCCGCCCTTCTTGTCGCGCCTTGCTCCCGGCGGGCTGTTCTACTTTAGCCTCAATTTTGACGGGGCCACCATCCTTGAGCCCCCCATCGATCCGGACCTGGACGCCTTGATCGAAGCCCTGTATCACCGCACCATGGACACG
>JAHIKF010000310.1 GCA_018897875.1 Pseudomonadota bacterium
GGTGCCGGTGCGGGAGGAAGCCCCGGCCCCGGCGGCTGCCAAGGAGCGCAAGATCAAGTACTGGGTAGCTCCCATGGACCCCAGCTATATCCGGGACAAGCCGGGGAAATCCCCTATGGGCATGGACCTGGTTCCGGTCTATGAGGATGCGGCGCTGGCCCCCGCAGCCAAACAAGAGCGCAAGATCAAGTACTGGATATCGCCCATGGACCCGGGCTACGTCCGGGACAAGCCCGGCAAGGCTCCCTGCGGCATGGACCTGGTGCCGGTTTATGAGGACGTGGGGGAGGAGGCCCCGGGCGTCATCAAGGTGTCCCCCGCCACCGTCCAGTCCATGGGGGTGAGAACCGCCAAGGTGGAGGTCCGGCCTCTGTCGCGGCTCACCCTGGCCGTGGGCCGGGTGACCTTTAATGAACGCAACCTGGCCACCATCACCACCAAGGTAAACGGCTGGGTGGAGCGCCTCTATGTCAATGCCACGGGCGACCCGGTGCGCAAAGGCCAGATGCTTTTGAGCCTTTACAGTCCGGATCTGGTCTCGAGCCAGGAAGAATATCTCCTGGCCGTGCGCAACCTCAAAACCATGAAAAACAGCCCGGTGAAGGAGATGGCGGATGGGGCCCGGCGCCTGGCCGAGGCCTCCCGGCGGCGCCTGGCCTATTTTGACATTAGCGCCGCCCAGATCGAGGCTCTGGAACGCACCGGCCAGGTCAAAAAGCACCTGACCCTGGCCTCCCCGGCCAACGGCATCGTTACCAAGCGCATGGTGACCCAGGGCATGTATGTCAAGGCCGGCATGCCGCTCCTGGAGGTGGCCGACCTGTCCACCGTCTGGGTGGATGCGGATATCTACCAATATGAACTTCCCTGGATCAAGGTGGGCCAACCGGTGACCATGAGCCTGGACTACCTGCCCGGTGAGACCTTCCAAGGCAAGATCGATTATATTTACCCCTATCTCAAGGAAGCCACCCGCACCGCCATGGTGCGCCTGCGCTTTCCCAACCCCGGGCTCAAACTCAAGCCCGAGATGTTCGCCCAGGTGAAGATCGAGTCCCCGGTGGTCCACAATGCCGTGGTAGTGCCAGCCGACGCGGTGATCGACACCGGCCTCAAGCAGAACGTGTTCATCGCCCTGGGCCAGGGCCGCTTCGAGCCCCGGGAGGTTAAGCTGGGGGTCCTGGGCAACGACGGTCTGCGGGAGGTGCTCGCCGGCCTTAAAGGCGGCGAAGACGTGGTCACTTCGGCGCAATTCATGCTGGATTCCGAGTCCCGCTTCCGGGAGGCGGTGCAGATGATGATGCCGGGCAAGGAATCGGAAGCTAAAAAGGAGGGGGCGCCGCCGGCTATGCCGGAAATGAAACCGGATGGACAAAAGCCAGCCCCTCCCGCTGCGATGCCGCCCGGGCATAAACATTGATGGGGCTCGGATAAACTATGATTGCCCGGATCATCGATTTCGTCGCTAAGAACCGTTTCCTGGTGGTGCTGGTTACGGTAATCTGCACCGCCTGGGCCCTCTATGCCACCTATAACCTGGCGGTGGATGCCATCCCCGACCTCTCGGACGTCCAGGTCATCATCACCACGGATTATCCCGGCCAAGCCCCCATGGTAGTGGAAGACCAGGTCACCTACCCCCTGACCACCGCCATGCTGGCTGTGCCCCGGGCCAAGGTGGTCAGGGGCTACTCCATGTTTGGTCTGTCTTTGGTCTATATCATCTTTGATGACGGCACCGACATCTACTGGGCCCGGACCCGGGTGCTGGAATACCTCAATTTCGTGCGCAACAAGCTGCCCCGGGAGGTCAACCCGGCCTTGGGGCCGGACGCCACCGGGGTGGGCTGGGTCTATCAATACGTGCTGGAGGACCCCACCGGCAAACATGATCTGGCTCAACTGCGTAGCATCCAGGATTGGTACCTGCGCTATCAGCTCCAGACTGTATCCGGGGTCTCGGAAGTTGCCAGCATCGGCGGCTTTGTCAAGCAGTACCAGGTGGTAGTGGACCCCAACACCCTGGCCTCCTATGGCATCCCCCTGGCCAAGGTCAAGAACGCCATCATGCGCTCTAACAATGACGTGGGTGGGCGGTTGATCGAGCGGGCCGAAACGGAATACATGGTCCGGGGCCTGGGGTATATTAAGAATATTCAGGACGTGGAAAATATCGTGGTGGGGGCGGACCGTCAAGGCACACCCATCACGATCAGGGACATCGGCATGGTCCGGCTGGGCCCTGATCTGCGCCGGGGCCTGGCCGAAGCCAACGGCCAGGGCGAAGTAGTGGGTGGCATTGTGGTGGCCCGCTTCGGCGAAAATGCCATGGAAGTTATCCATGCTGTCAAGGCCAAGTTAGAGGAGTTAAAGGCCGGATTGCCCCCGGGTGTGATCATCACCCCCGCTTACGACCGCACCAACCTTATCCAAAGGTCGGTAAATTATCTTAAAGAGAAACTGGTTGAAGAAATAGTGGTGGTGGCCCTGATCTGCTTCATCTTCCTGCTCCACTTTCGCAGTTCCCTGGTGGCCATCGTCTCCCTGCCTCTGGGGGTTCTCTTTTCCCTGGCCATCATGTACCAGTTTAACATCAGCGCCAATATCATGAGTCTGGGGGGCATCGCCCTGGCCATTGGCGTGATGGTGGACGCGGCGGTGATCATGATCGAAAACGCCCACAAGCACATCGAGCATGCGCCGCCGGACGCGCCCCGGGGTCCCTTGATCCTCGAAGCCGCCAAAGAGGTGGGCCCGTCGCTGTTTTTCTCCCTGCTGGTAATCACCGTCTCCTTCTTGCCCATTTTTGCCCTGACCGGGGAGAGCGGCCGTCTCTTCAAGCCCCTGGCCTACACCAAGACCTTTGCCATGGCCGGGGCGTCGATTTTGGCCATCACCCTGGTGCCCGTCATGATGCTGACCTTCCTCCGGGGCAAGATCCCGGCGGAATCCAGGAACCCCCTGAATCGTTTTGCCCAGGCCGTCTATCACCCGCTCCTGGAGGGGGTGCTGCGCTTCCCCAAGGTCGCCATCATCGTGGCGGTGATCCTGGTGGCGGTCACCGCGTACCCCTTTTCCCAGTTGGGTTCCGAGTTCATGCCGCCCTTGAACGAAGGCGACCTGCTGTACATGCCCACCACCATGCCGGGCATCTCCATCACCCAGGCGAAAAATGTTCTGCAGCAGACCAATCGAATCATCCGGACTTTCCCGGAAGTGGATTATGTCTTCGGCAAGGCGGGGCGGGCCGAAACCGCTACCGATCCGGCGCCTTTGAGTATGATTGAGACCACTATCCGTCTCAAGGATCCGAAAGATTGGCGACCGGGCCTGACCATGGAGGGGCTCATCCGGCAATTGGACGATGCCGTTAAGTTCCCCGGCTTGACGAATTCCTGGGGGTATCCCATCAGGATCCGCATCGACATGCTGTCCACCGGCATCAAAACCCCGGTGGGGCTTAAAATTCTGGGGCCGGATCTGGAGGTGCTAAACCGGCTGGCTACCGAAGCCGAGGCAATATTTAAAGGGATACCTGAGACCGCCAGCGCCTTTGCCGAGCGCGTTACCGGGGGCTATTACCTGGATTTTGACATCAAGCGGCGGGAGGCGGCCCGTTACGGCCTCACCGTGGGGGACGTCCAGGACGTCATCACTACCGCCTTGGGAGGTATGAACCTTACTTACACGGTGGAGGGCCTGGAACGCTACCCCGTGAACCTGCGCTACTTCCAGGACTACCGGGAGAACCTGCCGGCCCTGCGCCGGGTGTTGATCCCCACGCCCACCGGGGCCCAGATTCCCATGGAACAGGTGGCCGACATCAAAATCCACCAGGGTCCCCCTATGGTTAAGAGCGAAAATGCCCGGCGAGCTGCCTGGCTCTTCGTGGATATCCGCGATATTGATGTAGGCTCTTACATTAAGAAGGCGCAGGCGGTCATCAAAGAAAAACTAAAATTGCCAGAAGGGTACAACTATATCTGGAGTGGCCAGTTCGAATATATGGAGCAGGCCCGCCAACGCTTTATGGTGATCATTCCCGTCACCCTGGCGATCATCTTTTTCATCCTTTATATCAACACTCAATCCATCACCAAGGTCCTGATCGTCCTCCTGGCAGTGCCCTTTTCCCTGGTGGGGGCCATCTGGCTGCTTTATATTTTGGGCTACCATATCAGCGTGGCGGTGATCGTCGGGCTCATCGCCCTGGCGGGCCTGGACGCCGAAACCGGGGTGGTGATGCTCCTCTACCTGGACATCGCCTACCATCGGGCCGAAAAAGAGGGCCGGCTCCTCACTTACCGGGACACGGAAGACGCGGTCATGGAAGGCGCGGTGCAGCGCCTGCGGCCCAAGCTCATGACGGTGCTGGCCATCCTGGTGGGCCTGGCCCCCCTCATGTGGGGCACCGGCACCGGTTCCGAAGCCATGAAACGCATCGCCGCCCCCATGGTGGGCGGGGTGATTACCTCGTTTCTCCTGGAACTCTTCATCTACCCGGCCATCTATCTGCTGTGGAAGTGGCACTTTGAGGTGAAGAAACAGGCCCCCAGCCCCCAATAAGGAGTCTTCTTTGACCTAGCTCCTGGCCGCCGGGATCATTTGGTTATCATCCGCCGCGCCTGCTGGCCGCGCCATTCCTGGTCCACCGCCTTCAATTGCGGCCACGGTAATCAGAATGAGCCGTACCCATGCTACCCCGACCATTGGGTTCGATGACATGATTTGGCGGTGGGTGGCCCCGGCCCGGCTTTTCGGTCCGGCCCCTTGCATCGCCGAAAAAAAACGCCTACTATGTATCATGGGCTCAGGCCAGAGCGGCAACGAGGGGAAATATTTTCTCCCGTGACCCCGCTGCCGCCAGGGCCCGGGGCTTGAAACTGAAAAGGAGGATGACCGTAAATGCTGAAATTTAAGGGACTTCTGGTGATCGCCCTGGTCATGACCATGGCCCTGGCCGGGCCGGCGCTGGCCCAGCCCGGGCCCGGCGGCGGCATGGGACGCGGTATGGGCCCCGTGGTTTACAACCCCCAGACCGTCACCACGGTCACGGGCCTGGTGGAAAAGCTGGCAGATTTGCCCAGCCTGGGGCGGGGCGGCGGCAAGGGTATGCAGTACCGCGGCGTGCTCCTCAAGACCGATCAGGGCAGCCTCATGGTGGACCTGGCTCCCGGCTGGTATCTGAACCAGAAAAAGTTTGTGGTTCAGGCCGGGGCCACGGTTTCGGCCACCGGTTCCAAGGTTACCCTGGACAACCAGCCGGGCCTGATCGCCCGGGAGGTTACGGTGAATGGCACGACCCTGAAACTTCGGGACGAGCAGGGGGTCCCGGTGTGGCAGCGCTCGGGCCCCGGCGGCGGCATGGGCAAGGGTATGAAGTCCGGCAGGGGTCAGGGCCAGGGTCCGCCCCCCAGGTAAGACAGATTCGGGGGGGACTGGGGCCGGCGACAACCGGGCGCCGATCCGATTGCCGTCGGCCCATGGAGTGGAATTTCTTTCATGACCGACTTACCATTTACCCCCCAAAATGCTATCGGTAAAAAAACTTATTGCCGCCCAGGGGTTTAGGGAAACCTCCAGCGGTAATTTCCTGAACCGGGCCACGGGAGGTTAGCTCTCCCCCATAGCAGGAAAGCTACCTGATGTCTGCATTGATCCCCGGCAATTTGCACACTACCGCCATGGCCATCCTGCCCCACGAAGCTGCGGAGCCGGCCCTGGAACTCGCCCTCTCCCTGGACATCCCCTTCTGGCCGCAACTGCCCCACCTGAGCTATTACGAAGACATGTATGTTCAGGCCGCCGAGCATTTCCCCGGCATCCTGCTCTTCCCGGACGAAAACCGTATCCGGTTCGATACGGCAAAATTTATGGAGGGCCTGCCCGAGCTCTTGGAGCATTGGGACGATCTGGACTATTTTGACATCTCGCCCCCATATTCCGTGGTCTATCATCGCTTCCTGGAATTGGACTTAAGCGGCTATGTCGCCATCCGGGGGCAGTTGGAAGGCCCCATCAGCTTCGGCTTAAAGATCCTGGATGAAAATGACCGGCCGCTGATCTTCAATGACGACGTGCGGCCCACCTTGATGGATTTTATGGCTCGCCGGGTCCAGTCTCAACTGAACCGCCTCAAGGCCAAACATCCCCGGGCCTTTATGTTCATCGATGAGCCGGGGCTGCAGTTCATCTTCAGCTCCGTCTCCGGCTACCCGGACGCCCGGGCCAAAGAAGACCTGGACCGCTTTCTGGCCCAGATCGAGCGGCCCCGGGGCATCCACCTGTGCGGCAATCCCGATTGGGAGTTTCTTCTTAATCGCGACCTGGACATCCTGTCTATGGACATCTACACCAACGCCGAAATCTTCCAGTGCTACGGCCAGGCCATCCGCCGGTTTCTGGACCGGGGCGGGGTGCTGGCCTGGGGCCTGGTCCCCACCGGCTTCGAGGCCTTCACCCGGGAGTCCCAGGACCATCTCATCCTCCAACTGGAGAGTGTGTGGGCCGCCATCGAGGCAGGCGGCATTGACCGGGATCAACTCCTGGCCCAGAGTCTGCTGAGCCCCGCCACCTGCTGCCTGATCAACCCGGACCGGGAGAAAACCGTGGCCCAGGCCTATGCCTGGCTGCGGGAGGTCTCGCAGCGCCTGCGGGACCAGTACCATCTGGAATGACCCGGCATGACTGAGCGGCAGACCCCGGCCATCGTGTTGACCGTGCGGGAATACGGCGAGGCCGACCTCATGGTGAACTTCCTCACCCCGGGCTACGGTCCCCTCACCGGCATCGCCAAGCACGCCCGGAAAAGCCGCCGCCGCTTCGCCCACTGCCTGGAACCCCTGAGCCGGGTGGTGTTTTTCCTGTCTCCGCGTTCCGGCCGGGACCTGGAGTTCCTCCAGAAAGGCGAACTGGTAAAATCTTTCCCGGCCCTGCGCCGGGACCTGAAGCGGCTGGGCGCGGCCGCAATCCTGGCCGAGGTGGCGGGTCTCCTGGCCGGCCCCCCGGAGGCCTATGAGGAAATTTTCGCCGCCCTGGAGGAGGCCCTGGGTCTGTTGGAGCAGGGCTTACCCCCCGATTCCCTGCTGCCTGCCTTCCTCATCCACCTTCTGGGCCTGGGGGGTTACCGGCCCCGCCTGCACCACTGCGGGGTCTGCGGCGCCGAGCCCGCCCCACCCCTTGCCTTCAGCCTCCCGCGAGGCGGCATGTTTTGCGGCGCCTGCCGGAGCCAGGCTCCCGGGCCGCTGCTGCCGCTGTCCCCCGGCGCCTGGAAACTCCTGCGCCTGGCCCAGGACCTGCCCCGGGACAAACTCTCCCGCCTCCGCTTCCCGGCCCCGCAGCGGGACCAGAGCCTGACGATCTTCAAGGCCTTTCTCCGCTATCACCTGGGAAAGGACCTGAAATCATGGTCATTTTGGGACAAGGTCAACCGCGCGCCGGGGTGATGGATCGCGGCTGTAGGGCGTGGTAAAATTTATCCCTCTCCATCCGTGGGCGGGGTGAGAGGGCAGGGGAGGGGGCTGATTTTGAAGAAGAGCAATTGCCAAAAATTTTGCCCGTTATGGCACGTGCTCCAAGAACCTGAATCCCCCCTATCCCCCCTTTTCCAAAGGGGGGAACTTAGCGGAATTCCTTTTAAAATCCCCCTTTGAAAAAGGGGGATTTAGGGGGATTTAAAAGCCATCAATGGGAAGTATTTTTTGGCAAACGCTATATGTGAGGCTTCCCTCATGAGGTGCATACGATCGATACTGCGATAACTTCCACTAATATTTCACGTTTTCTGGTCCCCGGCATCTTTGTCCTGCTGCTGGTCCTGGAATCCTTGCGTCCCCTGCGCCGGCTAAAACGGGCCCGAGGATCGCGCTACGTGGTGAACGGCGCCCTTACCGGCCTGGGCTTCCTCACCGGGGTGCTCGCGGTCCGGCCCGCGGCCTTGGGAGGCGCCTTCTGGGTCCAACAACACTCCTTCGGGCTCCTCAACCTGGTCAACCTGCCGCTCTGGGTCCAGGTGGCCGCCGGCGTCCTCCTCATGGACCTCACCTTCTACTACTGGCACCGCCTCAATCACACCCGGCCGCTGTTGTGGCGCTTCCACAACGTCCACCACGCCGACCCGGACATGGACGTGACCACGTCGTTCCGCTTTCACTGGGGCGAAGTGCTCTACTCCACGGTCTTCCGCCTCCTCCAGGTGTCGATGATCGGGGTGGTGCCCCTCACCTATCTGGTCTACGAGGTGGTGTTCAACGGCGCCACCATGTTCCACCACAGCAACCTGCGCCTGCCCGTGGCCTGGGAGCGGCGCCTGAACCTGGTGTTCGTCACCCCCCGCATGCACGGGGTGCACCACTCCGCGGTGGGCCCCGAAACCAACTCCAATTATTCGGTGATCTTTTCCTGGTGGGACCGGCTCAACCGGAGCCTGAGGCTCAACGTCGCGCCAAGGGACATCGTCATCGGGGTCCCCGGCTATCTGCGGCCCGGGGATAACCGCATCCTCCCCATGCTGGCGCTGCCGTTCGCCCAGCAGCGCCCTTACTGGCGCTGGCCCAGCGGCAAGGCGGCAGCGAGAAAAATAGGTGAAGTCACTGACACTAGTTTTATGGTAGAATGATTTACGCTCGAAATTTCGCCTAGTTAAAATAGACATTATTTGAGAAAACCCGAGATTATTTTCTAGTCTCAAAGTGGGAGGTGGAATGGTTCCACATATTAAACAGGTGCGAATCCTAAATTACAAGAGCATCGGCCAACTCTCGGTGAATTTGGAGCCTTTTACTGTTCTAGTTGGGCCTAATGGCTCAGGAAAGAGTAATTTCATCGATGCTCTATCATTTGTGAAGGATTGCCTCGCAGATTCATTAGAATCTGCATTTAGGAAGCGCGGAGGATTAGGAGCTGTGCGGCGTCGCTCCGCCGGTCATCCCACTAATATAGAAATCGGTATTATCATGGACTTAGGGAACAGTCTGTTGGCCTCTTATTCCTTTAAAATATCTGCTATGTTCAAGAAGAAATTTGAAGTGGCTTTTGAGCACTGTAAGGTACAAGGTCTTTTTAAAAAAGAGCATGAATTTAAAATTGAAAAAGGTGAATTTATTAAAGAGATTCCTGGAATAAGGCCGAAAGTATCATTAGATCGACTTGGTCTATATGCCGCTTCCGCCACCGAAGAATTCCGACCTGTGTACGATTTTCTTACTTCTATGAGATTCTATTCGATAATACCAAAAGAATTGCGAAATTTACAGGAATCGGGTACCGAAGATCACCTTACCCCTGACGGTAGCAATGCGGCTGCTATTTTAAGACGTCTTAAAAGTGATAATCAATTAGCTTGGCGGTATGACCGTCTTTGCAGTCTGCTCGCAAAAGTAGTGCGAGGCATTAAAAAAGTTGAATATCATGCTGTAGGACAAAAAGAAACGATCCAAATTAAGCAGGAAGTCGGCACTAAATACCCATGGACATTTGACGCACTTAACATGTCGGATGGAACATTGCGCATACTCGGCTTGCTCTTGGCGGTTTATCAACCTGGACTTCACTCTGTCATTGCCATTGAGGAACCAGAGGCGACTGTTCATCCAGCAGTTACGGAATTAATCATTGAAGTGCTTATGGATGCGTCAAACGAAAGGCAGGTTCTCATAACCACGCATAGCCCAGATATCTTGGATTATAAGCACCTTAAAGACTCTGAAATAAAAATAGTGACAATAGAAAATTATAGTACACTAATCGCTCCACTATCTCAATCCAGCCGGGAAGCAATCCGGCAACATTTATATACTGCTGGAGAACTCTTACGTTCAGGTGAATTAACCCCTGATATCGAGAAGGCTAAAAAAGAATCAACCAAACAATTAAAATTATTTCCGTTCCAAACTAGGGCTTAAAATGAATTCGGCAATTCTCCCCATAGTTGAAGGCCAAACGGAAGTTGAGTCTGTGCCTATCTTGTTGCGCAGAATTTGTGTTCAAATGCAAGCAGTCAATATCCAGATTGCCAGGCCATATCGGGTTAAGCGTAATAAAGTTGTCAAAGCAGGCGAATTGGAACGGGCAATTGAACAAGGGATCAGAGACCGCAGTAATATTGGCGCAATATTACTACTCTTGGATGCCGAGGATGATTGTCCGGCTGCACTAGCGCCTGAACTCTCAGAAAGATGCAGACAAACAACCCACTTGCCAGTAGCAGTGGTTTTAGCAAACATTGAGATGGAAGGATGGTTTCTCGGCGGCAAAGAGTCTTTGCGGGGTGTATGTGGTATCAAGCCAGATGCCGTCGCTCCCCCAAATCCTGAAAGCATACGGGGTGCAAAAGAACGACTTAGCAAAAATATGGAGTACGGAAGAAGGTATCTCGAAGTAGACGACCAACCGACAATGGCAACTCAAGTAAATTCTGACCTCACTCAAGGTCGATGCCCATCCTTTGATAAATTCCTTCGAGAAGTCCAGAACCTAATAAAAAAGAGTCAAGTGAATTAACTTATTTTGTGTTTCAAAGCTAAGTTTTTGAATGAGAAAATAACTTACGAGGGATGCCACCTCACTTGACATGACCAACACTTAACACCTTAGCGGCAAAATTTCCACGTATGGTCTGGATATGGGTAGTTATTGATCCTCTGATAAATTATGAATTATAGCAGATTGTATGTATGTCAGTTTGATGTTAAGTAAAGGAGGGGCCGGGAGGTCGTTCCTGAATAATTTAGACCAGACGGGATGGTGTTATGGAAAAAACTCAGCCAAATATTCTGGTTTTTGCTTCCGGGACCAAAACCGGTGGCGGATCGGGATTTGAGACCATGGTAAGGGCGGCGCGGACGAGGCCGCCGATTTTAGACGCTTGGATCTGTGCGGTTATCACTAATCATTGTGAAGGCGGTGTTTGGCATAAGGCAAAAGCTCTCGGGATACCTGCCGAATACTGGGTTGGTCCCTATCTTGCCGAGGGCTATCAAAACTTCGTAAAGTATTTTAAGGCTGATTATGTCATGCTTTCCGGCTGGCTGAAACTGGTATCAGGCCTGGACCCGGCTCGCACGATTAATATCCATCCTGCCCCTTTGCCCCGATTCGGCGGGCCGAAAATTTACGGACACTATGCTCACGAAGCGGTTATGGCAGCTTATCAGCGCCGCGAAATTACCCACAGCGCGGTCACCATGCATTTTGTTGATGCGGTGTATGACCGCGGCCCGATAATTTTCGCTCTGCCTATTCCCATTGAGCCGAGCGATACCCCGGAGACCTTGGCTGCGAAGGTGAATCGGGCTGAACATGAATGGCAACCCCGGGTTCTCAACTATGTAGTGCACGGACAGGTGCGGTTGGCCGGCAAAGAAGTTGTATATGAGACGGAAGAACTGAAGCGCCAGCTGATGCCAGAAGCGTAGTAAATCAAAAACGTAAAAATTTAGGGGAAGATCTAATCAATCAGGGCAGGTTCCTCATGGGGCCTGCCTTTTTCTTGTGCAAAACAATAACTCAAAAAATTATTATTATAATTGAGGAAATATGACCAATAGTCAAAAAGTTATAAAATTAATTGAAAATAGTCAATACGTTGCCGCTATCAATAATTTCATAAATATCAAAGAGATGCTGCTATGATTGGCATATACTCATTAAGAGCCATTTGCCAGAATATAGATAATCCCGTGCCTTTGACGCCTCCACCTCCCATGGCGGCCCGGCCTGGATAAACTTGGTCAATTGTTGCCTCTGTTCTGGCAATTTTTCTCCTTTGCCTTAAAGTGAGGCCCAGTCGTGCCGATCCCCGGCAAGGTGTGGAGCAAGTTCTCCGGCGGCGGTTTTCGATCCCCGCCCCGGCAGCCCGCCGACTTGCCGGCCTTTTTGGGCGCCATCATTGCCGGCCTGGGGGGAGAGGTGCGGTGCCCCGCCTGTCAGAAGGACTTGTATGACGGCCGGCCCGAAGCTTAGTGGGACACCCTTGGGACAGGCAATGGGACATTTTCAGAGGAGATTCAATCGTTTATATAATTTGGCAATAATATTAACTTGATAGCTTTATCGCGGTTCTGGCCGGGATCTTGCACCCATTAGCCGCACCAGGCCGGGAGCGGCAACGTTCTCGAACCTGGATGCCACCTTAAGAAGCCCGGCGAAAGGAGACCTCCGCCTTTCCCGGGCCCGGCGAGGGCCATGACTGGGGACCAAAAAACCGGTGTTGGGGAACAAGACCTGAAGGACTTCGGGAAACAAGCGGAGAAACTGGACCGGGCCCTGGTAACCGGGTTGATGCTGGAAGTGATTTTGGAGACGTCCAGCTTACCGGTTGACCCCCAAACCCTCCGCTACCTGGTGAAGACCCGTCTCAAAGACAGCCTGGCCGTCAATCTGGCCGGGCGGGTCACCCTGGACCGGTTCCGCCACCTGCTCAGTCAGGTGGATATCTGGTTTCCCCTGTATTACCCCATGACCACCGCCGGCTCCTCGAAGGCCCCGGCCGCGCTGCTGTTCCAGGCCGCCCCGGCGGCGGTCGCCTCACCATCCCGGCGCGTGCTGCAGGTGGACCGGTTCAGGGCCTGGCTTCTGGAAGAGGGCCGGGGGCTGCTGCCGCACCGGCCTCACCGGAAGGTCAACCAGGACCGGCTTTGGGAGTTTCTGGCCTGCACCCAGGGCGGCTGGTTCCGGCTCCTGGACTTCACCCGGCACTTTGGGGTGGATCGCAAAACCGCCTGGGAATACTTACAAAAATTTCTCCACGCCGGACTGCTGCGCCATAATGGGGGGCGCTCCGCCGCGGTGCGCTATGCCCTGGAAACCCGCTTTCTGGTGGTCCGGGCCGACACCTTGGAACCCGGGGTTGAAGCGGCGCTGTCGGGCCTGTCCCCGAACCTGGCGGTGCAGGTGGCCGCCTGGCTCATTGCCACCGGCGGCGAGGCCTTCTGGGAAAAGGAATGGCATGGGCGCCTGGAGCCTCCCCGTTGCCAGGAACTCATCACCCGCCTTAAATCCGCCGGTCTCCTGGAAGAGGTGTGCCAGGTGGAGGGGAGCCGGATGCTGCGGATCGGCCGCCGGTGGCTCTGGGAGTAACTTACCGCGCTGCCGTCATGAACCCAGGGGCAATCTTTTTATACCCATTTCAACCAACGACAATTTTCCTGCAGATGGCTCAATGATCCTATGACCTCGGCGTGGCTTCTGCTTTCCCAAACTTCTTCAGTTGTAAGGCGTTGGCGATCTGCTCCAGGTACTGGTCGTCTTGATTTTTTTTAAACTGCCGGTTCCAGAACAGGAACAGCAGGCGCATAATGATGACTGTCGCCACTCCTCCCAAGAGAAAGATAACCGCACAGGTAACCGTGTCCATGGCTTTCCCCCGTACCTTACCAATTATGTGGGCAGTTTAAGGCAGCAGTTTCAGCCAGGCAATTAGGGGAACCCTAAATGTGAGCCGGGGAATTTCCAAAAATTTGCCCGGTTATCCCTAAGGCGAGGACAGTCTGGCGGGAGGCCGAGGCAGGCCATAAAGATACGGTGTTTACTCCAGGAAAACTGCCCCGAGGCAACGAACCGCATTAATTGTCTCCGGGACCGCAAGGCCACGGGGCAGATGCTACTCGCTGAGGATTATATCTTCCAGCCGCCGCTTGGGCACGTGATGGACGGCGTGCTCATCCCGCCAGTACTCGATGCCGTCTCCGGGCTGCATGTCGTCTATGACCGCGGTTTCCTTGGGTTTGCCCAGGGCAATGACCAGGAGAATCTCAAAGCGTTTCGGGAGATGAAACATCTCCTGGAGCAGTTCTTTGTTGATGGACCCGATCATGCACCCGGCCAGGCCGCGTTCCCGGGCCCCCAGGAGCAGGCTCTGGGCTGCGATCCCCATGTCGGGGCCGAAGCTCTTGGCAATGTTCCCATCGCCCACTATGATAATATAGGCTGACGGCCGCTCTCCTTCCGGGGGGCTGGGCCAATCCTTCAGATAAGCGGCCCATTTCAGGCACGAGAAGATCATGTCGTTTTTGAGGGGCTCGTTGGAGAGGATATACTTGAGGGGTTGGAGATTGGCGGCGGAGGCTGACACGCGGGCCAGATTCACCAGCCACCTCAGGGTGTCCACCGGGACCGCCTCCTTTTGGAGGAAACGGCGGCAACTGCGGTTGCTCTTGATCAGGTCTTCGATCATGACAGTCCCCTGGGCCTAATGGTTGACCCCCTGGGAGGACAGGGGGCGCCCTCCCTTTTAAGCTCTCATTAATGAGATATAAGGGCGGGCATTGCCCGCCAATTCCGCTGAGTAATTGGTGCGTGAGACGCACCCTACGAAAAAACTTATCAAGGCACAACAGCCGGGCGGTTGTTCCACAGAAAACGGAAAACGGAAAACTTTTCCAACCAGTCCCCTGGGCCTAATGGTTGACCCCCTGGGAGGACAGAGGGCGTCCTCCCTTTTAAGCTCTCATTAATGCGTGCGAGGCCCCTGGGTGAGGACAGGACCTCGGGCCGCGAGGCTCAGCCTCGCCGGCCATAAATCACGCCGGGTCCTGGCGCGGCGACAGGGCAAAGACCCCCTCCGGGGTAAGGGTGGCGTTCAGGCCGAGGGTCGAAAGGTACTCGCTCAGGGGGCGGCCCAGGAGAAATTCGGTGGCCCCGGGGGTCATCCCCCAGTCGTCGATGAACATCTGGCGCAGGTAGTGGTCTAAGTGCAGGGCCTCGAACAGGGCGTCGCTGGCCGCCTCGTTCCCGGCTCCCAGGTCGGCCAGATGGCGGGCCACCTCGGTGCAGTCACAGCGGGCCTGATGCGCCTGGATCAACTCCCACATTTCGGGGACGTCAGCGAACAGGTGGCGGCGCTGCAAGAGTTCTTCGGCCGCGGGCGGGGCTGGGGGTTCGCCCCAGCACTGCTGGCGGCGGCACTGCTCCGGCCGGTCCGCATAAATCCGGCAGGACTGGTTAGGCGCCAGGTAAAACCAGCACTGGCGGGTGCCCGGGACCTCCCGGACCTTCAGCCGTTCCTTGGTCAAGGCGGTCACCTCCCCCTCCCGGGTGGTGGCCTTCTCCCCGGGTCGGAGGGTATAGACGTCGTTTAAGGTCAGGACGTTCCGCTGAAAGAGCCCGAGGTCGCCTATGAGCAGAGTAGGGCTCCCCTTCTCGCAGCATTCGCCGCAGCGTACGCACTTTTCGCCCCGCTCCAGGAGATGGTTGCGGCTGGCGGTCATCAGGCGGCGCCAGGCAACGGCCCGGGACTCGGGAGACAGGGTGTTCCAGTTCTCATAGACCTCTTTGAAACCCGCGGCCGCCTCGATCTCCCGGCGCATGATCTTGTGGCGCGCACTCTTGGGAGAGACCTGCAGGACCTCGGCCAGATAGCTGTTCCAGATGGTGCCCAGCGCCTCCCGGGGTCCCTTGGCCAGGGCCTCCCACGGTTCCCCATGAATTTTTCCTAAGAATTTCTTGTCGGCCATGCCGGTCCGCCTCTCAATCTTTAATTTTCTGTTCCGAAAAGTTCTTATTAAGTGGTGGCACAGGCGTCTCGCCTGTGCATGATAAAGGTGCGCAGTGCGCACCCTACAAGGCGGGCGGGACGCCCGCCCCACCACGCTTTTCATAATGTATGGATGGGCCAAAGGCCCATGAATGACTGTTCTATCTTATCATACCCGGGCCCCGGGCGCAGGAGCTTTCCCGGTTTTTCGGCCTACCGGCCTTGCTGCTCGATAAAATTCACCAGACCCAGGGTCAGCTCGGTCATGGCCGGGAGGTCCAGGTGGTCCATGACATCCCCGGGTCCGTGGTAGTTTGGGTTGCGCATGAACGCGGTGTCGGTGAGCATGACCGCAGGGTAACCCTCATCCCAAAAACTGGCGTGGTCGCTCAGACGCACTTCCGGCATAATATGACCCTGGAAAGGCACCGACAGGGTGACCGCGGGCAGGCGGCAGGCCTGCTTAATAGAGGCCGCCAGGCGCACCATGAGGGGTCGGGAGCGCCGGTCGCTCACCAACCCGATGAAGTTACCGGTGGTGGGGTAGCCCATGAGCATAAGGGGCAGAGGCAGCGACTGGCTGTGCGGGGTCTGGGAGTAATACCCCACCATCTCCAGGCAGAGCATGCCTAAAATCTTGGCGTGGTGCTGGCGGGCCCGGGTGGCGTAAACCCGGGAGCCCATGGCCGGGGTGAAAAAGGCCGGGGGTTCTTCGCAGGTGAAGCCGATAAAGGCCCATGGCAAGGGTGGCGGCAGTCTCCGGGCCAGGCGGGCCACCTCCAGGAGCACGGCCACCCCGCTGGCGTTGTCGTCGGCCCCGGGGGTGCCGGCCACAGTGTCGAAGTGGGCCCCCAGGATGTAGTAGCCGCCGGGGTTCTCGTCGCCGGCGATGATATTGCCCACCTCTTCTTTCATATAGGTAAAGCCCTGGCGCCGGGGCGTATAACCCATGGCCGCAAAGTTTTGAGATACGTAATCCTCAGCCGCTTTAAGGTTCCCGGGACGGCAGATGGACCGGTCCCCCAGGGTAACGCTCAGGTAGGTGAGATGCCTGGTCAGGTTGGCACGAATTACGTCGCGATCCATAGAGTCACCCCTTAGCGGGGTCAGCGTCAGGCCGATGATGGCTGCCACGGCATGAACCAGGATAAGAGCCGATTTTAGGGCTGATTTAATCTTAAGGCCTCGGTACCGGGAAGTCCATGTAACGGTGATTAGAACCTATTGCAAAACCTGTCTTGGGCTGCAAATATGTTCTTTCAACCAATCAAAGGTTGGGAATGGGGGTTTCAAGTCCCCCTTTCCTAAAGGGGGGTGATTCTTTCCCAACTTAAGCCCCCTAGGTTGATTTAAAATGACGCCGAAAATCGGTTTTGCAATGCCTTCTAGTCTTTTGGCTGAAAGCTGATTGCTGACAGCTGACCGCGATTTTCAGGGTAATGCAAGGCCAGCCACACGGTGGGGGTCTCGGGGTCGGTCCACTCCACCCGGTGACGGCGGTGGGCCGGGATGAGCAGATAGTCCCCCGGGGAGAGCACCCGGGGCTCGGCTTCATCCTCGAAACGCAGCCCGGCGCCGCCGCTCAAGAGGGCTACCCACTCGTGGGTGTCCTGGTCGTACCACTCCCCGGGAGGCGTGGCCTGGCCCGCGGACACGATGCGCTCCAGGCGAAAAATGCCGGTCGATAGGAGAACCTGGATGATTTCCGCGGTGATCTCGGGGGGAATCGGGTCAAAAAGATTGGCCACGGCCAGACCTCGTTCGTAAGCAGTCAGCAGTGAGCAGTGAAATCTCAGGTTTCAGCAAAAGCTCGACATCCCGTTTCTCGTCCCCAAGCTCCTGTTACGAAAAGTCTTTCGTAGGGTGCGTCCTACGCACCATGAGCTTATGGCCGCGGCGGGCGCGGAGGCCCGCCCCACCGACTTTATATAGTTTCGGGTGAGCTAAGGGATCATGCATTACGGGTCGGAAACGGGTTGTTTCCAGTCCAAACTCCGCTTGGACACCTCTCTATCTGACACCAGGATACTATTAACCCCTTAATTTACCCTGCAAAGCGGAGCTTTGTTATCCAAGGGGGTTCCCAAGCAGGAGCTTGGGAACCAAAGGCTAAACCTCTGCTCACTGCTTACTGCTCACTTTAATCAGCCCCGCCGGCCGATGAGCCAGTGTTGGACCCGGCCCTGGGCGTCCAGGCGCAGTTGCAGGACAAAGGGGAAGGCCCGGCCGGGGACGGAAAAGCGCAGGTCCCGCCACTCCATAAGCTGTTCGCTGCCCTGGGACCCTGCCCGGCAGAGCAGGGGAAACCGGGCGAACTCCAGGAAGCTGGCCAGGATGGCCCCAGCCTCCGGCGAAAAGACGGTGGCGGCCGCCGGGGCCGCGTTCCAGGTCTGGATGGTCAGTTGGCCGGGCGCCTGGTAAGGGCTGGCCGGGGTTGGACAGGCCTGGTTCCGGGTGACGGGGACCGGCGCGGCCTTCCCCTCTAAAGACCCCAACCCCAGGCCGGCCTCAAAGGGAAGTTGCACAAAGGCCTGTTGGATTTCACCCGGGCCGGCGGCGATCAGTTGCCAGCGGCGGCAGGAAAAGGGCTGGGGCAGGGCGGCCACAGTCTGTACGCCGGGTTTGGCGTCCTGAAATATCCGCCGGGCTAGATCCAGGGCCTGGTGGTGGTAGGAGGCGCAGACCAGCAGATAGACCGCGGCGGCGGCCATACACCAGGCTCCCAGGCGGGGCCCCCATAGGGGCAAGGACAGGGCCGCTATGGCCCCGGCCACCAGCAGGGCGGTAAAATAGGGGTCGAGGATAAAAATCCAGTCCAGGCTAAAACGCCGCCGGGAAAAGGGGCTGAGAACTTGGGTGCCGTAGGAGGTGGCCAGGTCCAGGAGCAGGTGCGAGCCCAGGACCGCCAGCCCCAGGATGAACAGGGGCTTGAACCAGCGGGGGCCGCCCAGGTACCGGCCCAGGAGCGCTCCGGCCAGGGCGAAGAGCAGCAGGGCCAGCAGCGAGTGGGTAAACCCCCGATGATAGCGGATAAAGGCCAGCCGGTCCCAAAAGATAAAAAAGTAATCCACGTCCGGCAGCAGCGCGAAGATGGCCCCGGCCAGCGCGGCCCACCACCGGGAGGGCGCCGGCAGCACTTGGGAGCAGAACCCCGGTGGCCAGATGGGTCAGTGGATCCACGGCCACCTCCCGCCCTGGGTGCCGTAGTGGGGGAATTGGCGCCAGAGGTCGCTCCGGAGGGCCACGGCGCTAGGGTAGCGCTCTTCCAGCTTTTTCTTGAGACACTTGAGGATAATGGCCTCCAGGGCCGGGGGAATCTCCGGGTTCTCCTCCCGGGGAGGCGTGGGCTCCTGCTCCAGGATCTGGTCGATGAGCAGCTTCGACACTTCGCTGTAAAACGGCAACTCCCCGGTGTACAACAGATACATGAGCACGCCGATGGCCCAGATGTCGCTGCGGCGTTCGCTCTGGCCCATGATCTGCTCCGGCGCCATGAAGGGCCGGGACCCCACCATGGTGGCGCTGATCTCCTTTTCCCCCAGCATCTTGGCCGCCCCGAAATCCAGCAGCTTCAGATTGCCGTTGGGCTGGATGATGATGTTGTTGGGCTTGATGTCCCGGTGCATGATGCGGTTCTTATGGGCATGGGCCACCACCTCGATGAGTTGCAGGATGATGCGCTCCACCTGTGGCCGGGGCAACTCCTGATCCAGCATGTCCCCCAGGGTCATGCCCTCCACATATTCCTGGATTATAATCAGTTTACCATCATCTTCCAAAGTATCAATCAGCCGCGCCACCCCGGGGTGGGGGTCGAGCTTCTGGCAGATGGCCGCCTCCTTGCGAAACTTGGCGTTGGCGGCCTTGACAAAGGGGATTTTGGCCACGAAGCGCCGCTCCGGGCCCAGGGCCTCCGTGTCCACTATCAGCCACACCTCGCCGAAATTCCCCTGCCCCAGCTTTTTGATCTTCTCATAACGGCCCCCCAACAGGGGCGTCATCTGCAGCAAGGCCAGGTAATCCCGGGCGCTGGGGAGCAGGTGCTCCACCAGTCCCTGGAGGGCCCGCTTGAGGGGGGAGGGGGAGCCCACCGGCTGCACCTGGAAGCTCAAGACCTTGCCCGAGTTGTCCTTAAGGGCCAGGTCGTTGATTAACACCGTCACCGGCTGGCCTTCCCGGTTCATCAGGTGCAGCTTCACATTATCCCCCGCCCCTGGTTGGGTGAGAACCCGCCGGAAGCGCTCCCGATCCTCGGAGGCATAGAGTAATTCCTCCAAAGGTACGGGCACCGGAGTCCCCCGTTTGCCCGGATAGCCCAGGAGCCGCCGCAAGGCGGGGTTGAGATTGCACACCGTGCCCCAACGGTCACAGAAAAAGAGGGGATGGGCGGTCTCCTGAAAGATCCGGGAGAACTCCTCGTGAGAGGCCAGGAGGAGGCGCCGGTCATGTTGCAGGCGGAGGACCACGGCCACCCGGGCCAGGACCTCCCGGGGCTCGAAGGGGGGGAGCAGGAACTCGTCCGCCCCCACCTCCAGGGCCCGGGCCGCGACCGTGTCGGAGAACTCAGCCAGCGCCACGATGACGGGCAGGTCCCAGGTGGCATCATCGGCTTTGAGGTGGCGAATGAACGGCTGCAGCGCACCGGCCTCTTCCAGGAGCACCAGGAGGTCCGGGGACCGGGCCTGGAATTCGGCGGCTAACTGGTCCCAGCCGCACCGACCCACCTCGTAGGGGGCCCGGGCCAGGATGTCGGCCAATCGCTGGCGGGTCTCGGCTTCAGGGCCGACGATGAGAACGTAAGGGTCCGGCAAAAAAATTTCCTTATAGCCTGCGCCTGAGGCGGGAATTACGCTATCCGCGGCTTCTTCCGGGCGAGCGCTCACATCCTTTCAAAGGATTCTCTCTCCGTCCCCCCTGGCTGGCGGCCAGGTCGGCGCCTCAATCCCGGCCCCTGACCTCCTGGGATCTTTCCTGGGTGAACCATAATGGCATAAAATGGAGATATTTTCTCTGCATGATCTCAGCCCGGCGCAGGCAGAAGGTTGGGCAAACCGCCAACCCGCAACCGCGGAATCCTGGGGGTCCGCCTCCTGGGGGACATTGTCCATGGATTTAAAGGATTTGGCAAGGCCGATTTTGTATTGACAAAACCGGGAGGTCGGGATAAACAAAACACCTGGGAGGCGGGGTAGCTCAGCCGGTAGAGCAGCGGACTGAAAATCCGCGTGTCCCCAGTTCGATTCTGGGCCCCGCCACCAACGATTTCAAAGGGTTAGCTGAAATTGGCTGCCCTTTTTTTATGCTTTAGTCAACGTTATGGTCAACACTTTGCA
>JAHIKF010000311.1 GCA_018897875.1 Pseudomonadota bacterium
CATCGTGGGCAGCTACGGGCGCACCGGATTGAAGAAACTTCTCATGGGGAGCGTTACCGAACGGGTTATCGGCGAGTCCCCCTGTCCCATTCTGGTGGTCAAGCAGCCTGGCTGAAAGTTGTCAGAGAAAAGGCCGGAGCCCGGGGGTACGGCGGGGTGTGCCGCCACCCGGCCGCCGCAATGGTCTGGCGGTTGGTCCTGTCTGGCCGGAGGAATCTAAAACCGAGTTGCGTTCAAAAAGGAACGAAGTAAATGTAGGGGCGCACCTGTGGGTTTGCCCTCTTGGGGGGGACACGCAGGTCCCCCCCTACAAAAATTGTGCATTGACCGCCAAAAGGTAAAAAACCATCGGGCCCATTGAGGCGGCGAGACCTGGGGACGAATAAGCCCGAGGCCACCGCCGTGAGGCCCATGAGGAGAAGATCTATGTCTGCTGCCAGCCCTTCAGCCCCTTTCCCCAAAATCCTGGTGTGTACCGACGGCTCCCCTGACAGTGAAGGGGCCATCAGCGCCGCGCTTAATCTGGCCAAGACCACGGGAAGCACGATCTTTCTCCTGGAAGTGCTGTTCTACCTGGCGGGATATGAGCTGCAGGCGCCGGATACCCTGGCGCCGCCGATAGTCAATATGGAATTGATGCAGGCCCAGGAGACCGCGGTGAGGGAGCGGTTAGAGGCCAGGAAGGCTGAGGCCGCCGGGGAGGGGGTGGTCCTTACGCCCCGGGTCCGTACCGGGTCCTCGGCCTATGAGGGCATTCTGGAAGAAGTCGGTGAATCCCAGCCCGACCTGATTATCATGGGCCGCCACGGCTATACCGGTCTGACCCGGTTGCTCATGGGCAGTGTCACCGCCCGGGTCATCGGCCACAGCCCCTGCGACGTTCTGGTGGTGCCCCGGGAAGTTCCCTTAAGTTTTAAACGCCTCTTGGTCGCCAGCGACGGCTCGCCGTTCAGCGAGGCCGCCTGGACCAAAGCGCTCCTCTTGGCCAAGACCATGGGCAGCGCCCTGATCGGGGTGTCGGTGGCCGTCTCGGATCGGGATATCCCGGTGGCGACGAAAGTGGTCCGGGGACTGGAGGCGGCCGCCAGCCAGCAGGGGATCGCCTTGGACACCATGATTCCCATGGGCCGGCCGGAGGAGGGCATCGTCAAGGCGGCGGAGTTCAAGGGCGCCAGCCTCATCATCGTGGGCAGCCACGGCCGCACCGGCCTGAAGCGGCTCCTCATGGGCTCGGTGGCGGAACGGGTCATCGGCGACGCCAAATGCCCGGTGCTGGTGGTGAAGAAGAAGTGAGCAGTGAGCAGTAAGCAGTAAGCAGTAAGCAGGTGGGTGGTAAGGTGTAGGGTGCGCAATGCGCACCTACGAATGCTATAGGTTGCGAGAAAGTTGTTGTCTCGGATTGCTGATAAGGGCAAGGTACAGAGCTCAATAACCAAGGGAGATTATTTCCCCAGGGGTTAGCGGTACCTGATGGCGTCTGGATGGAAACAAAAAAGGGCAACCCGCGGGGTCGCCCTTTTTTTGGCGGTCATGCTGAATGGGACCGCATGGGGGAAGAATCTGGATGCCTCGCAGCGCTCAGAATGACTATAGCGTTTGCCATAAATTCTTTCCAGTTGCCGGTTCCTAAATCCCCCTTTTCCAAAGGGGGATTTTATTAGCTATTCCTTATAGTTCCCCCCTTTTCTAAAGGGGGGTTAGGGGGGATTAGAATGATTCCGTTATCGGAAAATACTTTTGGCATTCGCTATAATACCGAGTCGCAATCAATTGGCGACAGAGGCGTCTCGCCGGTGCTGACGCAAGCGAAATGTCCATGACCTCGGGGTTGGTCACTCCCGAGGATAAAAATCCCCCCTAACCCCCCTTTAGAAAAGGGGGGAAAAGACTGCGGCTTCCTTGAAGTCCCCCTTTTTTAAAGGGGGATTTAGGGGGATTTGAAGTTTCACGGTAAAGCCTGCGTCTGCAAATAATTGCCTTTTGAACGCGACTCGGTATAAGGTTGTGCCAGGCGGTTCAGGTCATTTCTCCGGGACGATGCGGACGGCATCGTTGCCGCTGAGGGGCATGCCGTCCACGGTCTTCCCTTTCAAGAAGCCCTTGGTGTCGCCCGGCTGGAAGCCGGCGGCCTGGGTGAAGAAATGGCCCACCACGTCCGCGAGCTCGTCGCCGTTCACGTCGGTCTCGGTGACAAAGGCCAGACTGTCCTCATTCCCGGTGCGCCCGAAGGTCAGGGAACTCAGGTCCACCTTAGTGGGGGCGTCAAAATCCGGGGTGGACAAAATGGCCACGGGAATCTTGCCCTGGCTCTTGGGGTTGATGCTGTTGTCGGCCCCGCCCGGCTTTATGTCGATGGAGACATTAATCTCCGCGGTAGTTAGCAGGAAGGCATGTTGATAAGTTCCTGAAGTATATCCAACTATCCAGCCGTTTTCGTTGATCGCCCTGGCTTCTTTAAGAGTAACTCCCGAAGGAAGATTAACCGTCAAGTCATTGAGATCCTGCATCTGCCCATCGGCATAAAGGAAGGCGTGTCGCGACGTGGCGGTATCTGACCATCCCACCACCTGCCCTCTATTGTTGATTTTTAAAGCTAAGCTGTTTGTGCCCCCCAGGGTGCCCAGGTCCTGCATGGGCCCGCCGGGGTAGGGGTAGAGAAAGGCATGGTATTTAGCATAGCCGTCAATATATGATTCTCCCACCACCTGGCCGCTGTCGTTGATGCCATAAGCGATGTCATAGAAAGTACCTCCTAAAATAGTCAGGTCCTGTACTTGATCACAGGGTTAAAAATTAGGCTTGTGAGATCCAGGCGATATCTGGTTGGAGCCCCTTGAAGTAACAGGTCATCGCCTCCACTAGGACCGGAAAGGTCTGACGGCCCCGCACGCGACAGGTTTGGCGCAAAG
>JAHIKF010000312.1 GCA_018897875.1 Pseudomonadota bacterium
AGTCTTTTGATTGCTCATTGATATGAGGCTGCAACGAGATGAAAATTCTACTCATCGAAGATGACGACTTGGTGCGTGAAGGATTGAGCGGATTCTTGACCGACGCCAGGTGCCAAGTCACTGCCGCCGGCAGCGCCGAGGCAGGGTTGACGGAACTGCGTCAGCAACATTTTGATCTGATTCTCTGCGATTTTCGCTTGCCGGGGATGAATGGGCTGGAATTTTTCCAGCAGGCCCGCGATAGGGATAGTCAGGCGGTGCGGGTTCTGATGACCGCGTACGGCACCCCTGATCTGGAGGCGGCGCCGACCAAGGCGGGAGTGCAAGAGTTTATGGCCAAGCCGTTGACGTTGGAAACCATGGAGCACTTAATGGTGCGGGTGCGGGATCAAGCCATGGACAGCAGCAGACCCGGCAGGGCAGAGGGGTCGGCCGGGGAGCTTAGGAAGACTGCCAACGAGGAACAACCCATGAGACATATTCTGGTGATTGACGACTCAGTGACCATGCGTCGGATGGTATTGGCCTCCCTTCGGAGTCTGGAACGGGTCCGGTTCAAGGAAGCGGCAAGCGGTCTGGAAGCCATCGAACAACTGGCCCTGGGGCCGGTGGACCTGATGATCCTGGATCTCAACATGCCGGATATGCATGGCATGGAGGTGTTGCGGTTTGTCCGGAGCCAATCCGGTCATCGGCACATCCCCATCCTGATACTCACAACTCGCGGCGAAGAGAGTATCAAGTCTGAAGCCATGGCCAGCGGCGCTTCCGCTTATCTGACCAAACCGTTTGTACCTGACATTCTGGCCCAGGAAGTGTGGGGCTTATTGGGGACGGGTGATGTCAGACTCCGGAAAAAGATTCTTCACTGAATTCATCAGCGATTATTTTGCCGAATGTGAAGAGCATCTGGCCAGGGTTCGCCGGGATCTCCTCGCCCTGGAAAACCTGGTGAACCAGGGGCGGATGGATGTCACCCTGGGGAATAACCTGTTGCGCAGTTTTCATACCATCAAGGGGCTCTCGGGGATGGTGGGGCAGAAGGAAGCCCAGGAACTGGCCCATGAGATGGAGAGCTACCTGCGGGCACTCCTCCGGAACCAGGGGCGCCACTCCGTTGCAGGTCAGGATGCCCTGGTTCACGGCCTGCGGGCTCTGGAGCAGGTCCTGGCTGCGGCTCGGGACGGCTAGGCCGCACCCGACATCACGGCGATAATCAAAGAACTGGCGCAATTGCCGGGAGTCGCACCCCTCCCCGACGCAGCTGCGGCCCAGGAAGCCGACCTGGCTGCGGAGGCGGCCCCCTCGCCCTCGCCCTCCCAGGAAGATTTGCCCCCGGAGCCTCCCCTGCCGCCGGGGGCCAGGATCTGGCGTTTTGAATTTGCCCCGGACCCGGCCCTGGTCCAACGGGGCATTAATGTCAATGTCATCCGGGCCCGTCTGGAGGAAATCGGCGAACTGCGGCACGCCCAGCCCCTGGTTCAGGGGGAAGGCAAGATTGCCTTTGAATTTCTGGTGGCCACCGCTTTGGATGAGTCAGCTTTCTCCGGTTGGGGGCAGGACGGCGTCACCTATTCCCTGGAACGGCCGGTGGAACCCCAGGTTCCGGGAGTTGCGGTTGACCGGCATTCGACTCCGGATGGGGTGACATTCCCCCTAAATCTTGGCCAGTCCAGTGTGGTTCGGGTGGATCTGGCCAAATTGGACGACCTGATGCAGATGGTGGGGGAGTTGGTGATCAGCCGGGCCTCTTTGGAGAACCACGTCAAGAATTTGGAGGGCCGGGTGCCGGCGGCCCAATGGCGCCCTCTGCAGGAAAACAGCCTGGCCATGGAACGGCAGCTCCGGGCCTTGCGGGAAGGGGTGATGCGGGTGCGCATGGTCCCCATCGGCGAGGTCTTCCAGCGGCTGCAATTCGGCGCCTACGACCTGGGACGGGACCAGCAGAAAAAGGTCATCATGGAGATGGAAGGGCAAGACACGGAAATCGACAAGTTCGTGGTGGACAAGATGATGGACCCCCTGCTGCACCTGGTGCGCAACATGGTGAGCCATGGCCTGGAACCGGAGCCGGAAAGAGTGGCCCGGGGGAAGCCGGCCCAGGGAAAAATCCTGCTCAAGGCCGCTATGTCCGGGGACGTGGTGGTCCTGGACATTACTGATGACGGCAAGGGGGTGGACCCGGATTTGGTCTTCGCCCGGGCCCGGACCTTGGGGTTGATTGATGCCGATACCCTGCCGGACCCGGACTCGGTCCTGGACATTCTGTGCGAGCCCGGCTTTTCCATTAAGGACCGGGCGGACCTGGCCAGCGGCCGGGGAGTGGGGATGACGGTGGTAAAGAACGCCGTCCAGGAATTGGGCGGCACCCTGGCCATGGAAACCCAGGTGGGGGCAGGCACCCGCTTTACCATTCAGTTGCCTCTGACCCTGGCCATCGTGGATGCCCTGATCATCAAGGTGGCGGAGCAAACCTTCGCGGTGCCCATGGCCGCGGTGCGGGAAGTCATTGAACTGAACCCCGCCGCCCTGACGGTCCTCAATGGCAACGAAATCCTGAATTACCGGGAGGGGGTGCTGCCGTTGATCCGCCTGTCCCGGTTTTTCGGTTTATCCCCCCACGGCAAACCTTCGGCCTACGCCCTGGTGGTGGGCAGCCACCTGTCCCGCGTGGGTCTGGTCATCGACCGGATACTGGGCCAGCGGGCCATTGTGGTGCACCCCCTAAGCGACCCCCTGGTCCAGTCCCCGGGCTTTGCCGGAGCCACCGAACTGGGCGACGGCCGGGGAATTTTAATTCTCAACGTCACCGGCTTGATCAATGACTACCGCCGGTCCTGCAAGACAATCAGCCCAGCGGAAGGAGTGTGACCTATGGCCGAAGCCGCCCATAACAAAGAACCTTTCATCCTATTTGAAATCAAGGACACGGTCTTCGGGGTACGCAGCCGGGAGGTGCGCCACATTGAAATGGTGGAGCAAATCACCCCGGTGCCTAACGCCGCCCGGTTCATCGACGGGGTGGTGTTTACGCGAGGCCAGGTGGTGCCCGCGGTGAATCTCAGGGCCCGCTTCGGTCTTGACCGGGTTCCCTATGATCTCCGGACGCGCTTTCTGGTGCTCCAGGCGGAGGACCGCGTCCTGGGGCTGATTGTGGACACTTGCCGGGAATTCGTCGCCCTGGATCAGGGGGCTATCCTGTCCCCGCCGGAGGAAATTGCCGGGCAAAGCGGCAAATTTCTGGAAGGCATCGTCCGCCAGGAAGACCGTCTGATCCTCATCCTCAACGTGGCGGAAATCATCAAGCACTCCGGCGCCGAGGAACTGGCCGGACTGGCCGACATCCCGGCTGCCCTGAAAAAAACCTTGCCCGCCGGGGAGATGTCGGCATCCCGGGGCGACTCAGCACCTGCCTGAACCAATGATGACCTAACGAATCATCATCAAAACTATCATGTAGGAGAAACGGCTATGGGATTATTCTCTCGGTCACAGGAAGACCGAGTCAAAGAGGCAATGGCAGCAGTCGGGAAAGAGGCTAATGACCTGAAGCGGGCTGCCGGCGACATCTCCACGCTGACCAACCAGGTGGCGGATGGCGCGGACCATCAGATTCAGTCTCTGGATCAGGCGGTGAGCAGCAGCAACGAAATTGTGGCCTCCCTCAAAGAGACCACCGAGCAGGCGGAGTCCATCGCCACTTCCGCCGAGGAACTGGTGTCCACGGTCAACGAGACGGCCGCCTCCATTGAGCAGGTGACGGCCAACGCCGCTTCCCTGGCCACCGGCATCGACGAGAACGCCGCCGCGATCCAGGAAATGAGCGCCTCCATCAAGAACGTCTCCGACAGCACCGGCGAAATGGCCACCTCGGCGGCCGAGGTCTCGGCCTCCATGAATGAACTGGCCGCGTCCATAAAAAGCGTGGCGGCCGACACTGAAGCCCTGAATGACTCCATTGAGGAAGTGAACGCTTCCGTCGGTCAGGTGGCCGAACTGTCCAAAGGGGTGGTGAGTGACGCGGACGCCACCAGCGCCGCGGCCGAAGAGACCTCGTCGGCCATTAACGAAATGGCGGCCTCCATCGAAGAGGTGTCGGCCGTGGTGGAAAAACTGGCCGGGTCGGTGGAGGAAACGGCCACCTCCATCGAGGAGATGTCCCGCTCTGTCCAGGGGGTGGTACAGAACGTTGAAAAAATCACCGAGGTGTCAGCCTCCGCGGCCACCAGCGCCACCCAGATGGAACGCTCCATTAATTCGGTGGCGGCCCTGGCCAAGCAGGCCGATGACAGCACCCACCGGGTATCCCAGGATGCGGAAGAAGGCGGCAAGGTGGTGCAGAAATCCATTCAGGAACTGGGCCGGGTGCGGGAGGCTATGGTGGCCTCGGCCTCGGTGATTAAAGAAATGGGCAAACGTACCGATGAAATCAGCAGCATCGTGGATACCATCAACCTGATCGCCGAGCGCACCAACCTTTTGTCCCTGAACGCCTCCATCGAGGCGGCCCGGGCGGGGGAGGCGGGGCGCGGCTTTTCGGTGGTGGCGGAAGAAATCCGCAATCTGGCGGACCGGTCCGCCAAGGCTACTGCCGACATTGCCGCCATCATCAAGTCCCTCCAGGACGTGGCCCAGGAGGCGGTGAACACCTCCGCCGAAGGGCTGCGCATCGCCGAAGAGAGCAGCCGGCTGTCCGAAGATGGCGTCGCGGGTTTGCAAAAGATTCTGTCCGGTATTGACGACACCACCCAACTGGTGGCGCAGATGGCCCGGGCCACCGACGAGCAGCAGGAGGCCGGGAAGAACGTCATGAATACCGTCAACGTCACCGCCAACCAGGCCAAACAGGTGGCCGTGGCTACCGCGGAGCAGGCCAAGTCGGTACAAGACATTGTGCAGGCCACGGGCAACATGCGCAAGGTGGCCCAGCAGGTGAACCAGGCCATGGGCGAACAGGGCAAGGCGGCCCGCATCATCATCAAGACTTCCCAGAAGGCCACCAGCCTGACGGAGAAACTCCGGAAGTCCATGGCGGAGCAGGCGGGGTTAACCGGCCAGATCGTGCAGTCCACGGAATCCATGCAAAAGGGCGCGGCGGCCAACCACCCGAGCCTTGGCTGAGCAGGTCACCTCGGTGGACCAGGTGGCCAAAGAGGCCGAGCGGCTGGCAAAGCTCATCGGCGGGGTCAGCAAGGCCATGGGCGAACAGGCCAATGCCGCTGTCGAGATCACCAGCGCGGTGGACGGCATGCGGCGGCAGTCGGAGCAGATGGCCAAGGCCATGATGGAACAGGCCCGGGCCACTAAAGATATGACCGGAGTGACCCAAAACGTGGCCAGGCAGATCGCCCTGGTCACCCGCAGCAACCGGGAACACCTCGCCGCGTCCTCAGCCGTTGCCGGCAACCTGGTGGAATTGCGCGCCGTCAGCGACCGCAATGCCGGGAGCATGAAAGAAGCGAAACAGGTCGTTGGCAGCCTGCAGGATTACTGTAAAAATCTGCTGGACCTGGTGGAGCGCCGCTAAGGAGCTGGAAATCATGACGCCGGCGCTGGATAAGGGCAATGGCCCACCTTCTGAACCCAGCCGGGAATCCATCCTGGAACTGGTGGCCGCGTTGGGCGACCCCAATTGGCAGGTGCGCAAAGTCACGGTGAATGCCCTGGCCAAACACGGCAGCCATGAGGCCCTAACCGCCATCCTGCAGTTGCTGCGCCGGGAAACCCAGGACTTGAGCATCCTCAACAGCGCCCTGCAGGTGCTGACGCTCATCAACCTGGACGTGCTCTCGCCGCTCCTGGAGCTATTGGCCGACGCCGACCCGGAGATGCGCCTCTATGCGGCCCTGGTCCTGGGGGAGCTGAATAACCCCCAGGCGACGCCGGGCCTGCGGGCGGCCCTGACCGACCCCCACCCCAACGTCCGCTATCATGCCATCGAGGCCCTGGGCAAAATCCGCGCCGCCGATGCGGTGGAAGATCTGTGCGCCATCGCTACGGGCGGCGACTTTTCCCTGGCTTTTCCCGCCCTGGACGCCCTGCGGCGCATCGGGCATCCCCGGGCGGCGGCGGCAATCCTGCCGTTGCTCCAGGACGAAATGCTCCGGGAGCCGGCGGCGGAAGCCCTGGGGGAGTTGGGGGACCAGGAAGCGGTCATTCCTTTGGCGCAACTCCTGGATCAACCCCACCCCCCGGTGTTGGCGGTGGCCCGCGCCTTGGTGGGCCTGTATGACCGCTATGAGGAGTTGTACCGGGAAGGGGCGCACATCGCCGACCTGGCCCGGGGAGCCATCACCGGGACCGGAATCTCTCACCTGGTGGACGCCATCAAATCAGTCCAGCCCGAAGATCTACAACCCCTGGCGCGGGTCCTGGGATGGCTGGCGGGTCCGGAGATTGAGCAGGCCCTGGTCCGCCTGTTGGGTAATCCCGCTGCCCGTCAGGCAGTGGTGGACGCCCTGGTGCGGCAGGGCGAACCGATGACGGATATCCTGATCTCTCAGCTCCAAGCCGAAGACCCGGAGATTCGCAAGGCCGCGCTCATCGCCCTGGGGCGCATCGGCGGCGGCCGGGCGGTGCCCGCCTTGATCCAGGCCCTGGAATTCGATCCGGACCTGGTACTGGTGGCCGCGGGGGCTCTGGCCAAGATCGGGGACCGCCGCGCCTTTGAGCCGCTCCTGGACCTGTTGGGCCACCCCCAGACCGCGGTGCGCCAGGCCGCCATCGGCGCCCTGAATTCCATCGGCCACCCCGACATGGAGGGCCGCATGGCCCGGATGCTCACCGACCCGGATCGCCTGGTGCGGATCTCGGCCATAACCATCGCCGGATATTTCGGTTACCCCAGCTGTGCGGACCTGTTGCTCGGTTGTTGCCATGATGACCTGGAAGAAGTGCGCGCCGCTGCCATGGAACATATCGCTTACCTGGAGGATGACCGGGTGCTGCCTATCTTGGGCCAGGTAATGCGGCAAGAGACTCCCAGGGTCAAGGCCGCTGCGGCCCGGGCCTTGAGTTTCCTTGACCATAACCTGGTCTGGCCGCATTTGCAGGTTGGCTTGAAGGATAGTGACCCCTGGGTGCGATATTTCAGCGCCCGATCCGTGGGCCGGCAAGGGTTGCCGGAAGCCACTCCCATCCTCACCCGCCTGATTCAGCAGGATCCGGCCCCCCAGGTGCGCATTGCCGCCATCGAGGCCCTGGGTCGCATCGGGGGATTGAAGGCTATTGCGACTCTGGCCCCCCTGGCGGAGCACGACGACCTGGATCTGGCCCGGGCGGCGCTGACCGCTCTGGGGAATATCGGCCACCCCCAGGCCCTGGGGATCCTGTTGAGCGTCATCCGATCCCCGGATTCCCTGAGAAGGGAGGAGGCGGTGCGGGCCCTGGGAGAGCGGGGCGGCAGCGCGGCCGAACACGCACTGCTGCGGGTGGCGGATACGGACCAGGATCACCAAGTGCGGCGTCTGGCCATCCAGACCCTGGCCCACCTGGGCACGCCGGCGGCCATCGGCGGCCTGCTGGAACTCTGCG
The DNA here is from genome assembly GCA_018897875.1 of Pseudomonadota bacterium. GTDB lineage: Bacteria > Desulfobacterota > Desulfobaccia > Desulfobaccales > 0-14-0-80-60-11 > 0-14-0-80-60-11. The sequence continues at coordinate 7,534 of JAHIKF010000312.1, forward strand.
TCCAACCGGACCGGCGGGAGGATTGCATCGCCGCACTGGTCAAATTGAACCCCACCCGGATTCCCTTGCTGGTTCCGGGATTGAGATATGGCCGCCCGGAGGTGCGCCGGGCCGCGGTGGAAGTCCTGGCCCGTCTGAAGCATCCTGAGGCCACGGACCAAATACTGGCCGCGCTCAAGGATCAGGACCGGGAGGTGAGATTGGCCGCAACCCTGGCCCTGAAACATTATGGCAGTACTCAAGACCAGGACCCCTCTGATGCACCTGGCCCGGCATGACCGCGACCCCGAAGTGCGCCGGGCTGCCCAAGCCGCCTTGAGGTGAGGGGGTATGCGGTTTTTTGCGGAAGGCAACCTGCCCCTGGACGATCGGCTGTTTGCGCTCCTGGGCAACCTGATCCACGAGCGCACCGGAATTATTTTCGAAAACGGCAACCAGGACCTCCTGGCCGACAAACTCTCGCCCCTGGTCGTGGACCGGGGGTTTGGGTCATTTCTGGATTATTACTACTTTCTAAAGTATGACGACAACGCCGAAGCTGACTGGGAGCAGGTGATCGAAGCCCTGTCGGTGCAAGAGACCTTTTTCTGGCGGGAGATGGACCAGGTGCGGGCCCTGGCGGAGGTGATCGTGCCCCGCTTTGTGGCATCCCACCCCGGCGAAAAGCTGCGGATCTGGAGCGCCGCCTGCGCCACCGGGGAGGAACCCCTGACCATCGCCATGGCCCTGGCCGAAGCCGGTTGGTTGGCGCGCGCCCCCATCGATATCTATGCCAGCGACGTCAGCCCCAGCGCCCTGGCCAAAGCCCGGCGGGGACATTACCGGGAGCGCTCCTTCCGTTCCCTGCCCCCTGCCTTGCAGAACAAGTATTTTACCGAGAAGGGCGGGGTCTGGCAGGTGTCTCCGGAGCTGCACCGCCGGATTAACTACACCCGAGTGAATCTGATGGCCGAGGCCGAGGTCGGCTTCCTGGCCACCGCCACGGTGATCTTTTGCCGCAATGTGTTCATTTATTTTTCCAAAACCGCCATACAGCAGACCGTGAACCGGTTTTTTCACCGGATGCCGTCACCGGGTTACCTCTGCCTGGGCGCGGCCGAATCCCTGTTGAAACTGGACACCGATTTCCGGTTGGAGCAAATCGGCGGCGCCTTTATTTACCTCAAGCCGGAGGGCTGATGCGAGTCGATGACGGCGGGTTTCACCCCACTTTTGGCTAATCTATTTTTTGTTTACTAATTTTATCCTCCGATCCGATACATCATAACAAGACCCCGGTGACGGCTCGGCAATAACTTCAGGAGAACCGCATGGACAAACTCATACGGGTGCTGGTGGTGGATGATTCTGCCTATGTGCGCAAGGTGATGACGCAGATGTTGTCCCGCAGCCCCTTTATCGAGGTGGTGGGCGCCGCCCGGGATGGGGCCGAGGCCCTGGAACTGGTGGAACAGCTCAACCCCGATGTGGTTACCCTGGACCTGATCATGCCGGAGATGGACGGCGTGGAGTTCATGCGGCGGCAGATGGCCAGGCGGCCCCTCCCGGTGGTGGTAGTATCCATCGCCAGCGAGTCCGGGGGGGCGGCCCTGGCGGCCTTGGAAGCCGGGGCCATCGATTTTGTCCAGAAGCCCACGGCCCTGGCCACGGAAAAAATCTTTGAGATCAGCAATGAAATTATTGACAAGGTAAAGGCCGCGTCCCAGGCTTCTCTGGCCCCCCTGCAACGCCTTCCATCGGCCGCGCCGGCCGTGGCCTTACCGGCGGTGCCGCAAGGTCTGCTGGACCTGGTGGTCATCGGCATCTCCACCGGCGGGCCCCAGGCCTTAAAATATCTGATTCCGCAACTGCCGGCGAATTTTCCGGCCCCGGTGGCCATCGTCCTGCACATGCCGGTGGGGTACACCGCCTTGTATGCCGAGAAGTTAAATGAGGTGTCGAACCTCCACGTGGTGGAAGCCGGCCAGGGGCAGGAAGTGCGGCCCGGCACGGTGTTTATCGCCCCGGCGGGACGGCACCTGACCCTGGTGCGCCGCGCCGACGGAGTGGTGGCCACCCACCTGGACGCCCGCCCCTTTGACACGCCTCACCGGCCCTCGGTGGACGTGTTGTTCCAGTCCGCGGCCAACGTCTTCCGGGAGCGGCTCCTGGGCGTGGTCATGACCGGCATGGGGGCAGACGGCCGGGAGGGCGCGGCCTGGATCAAGTCCCAGGGCGGGCTGGTGTACACCGAGTCGGAGGAGTCCTGCGTGATCTACGGCATGCCCCGGTCGGTGGCGGAGGCCAATCTCAGCGACCGCAGCATCCCTCTGGACCGCATGGCCCTGGCAATTATGGAGGTGGTGTAATCATGGCGACTATTCTCATCGTGGACGATTCCGCCCTGTCCCGGCGCATCCTGCGGTCTATCCTGGAGCCCGGCGGCCATACCGTGCTGGAGGCGGCCAACGGGCTGGCCGCGCTGAAGCAATATGTTCTCCACCGGCCCGATCTGGTGCTCCTGGACCTGCTGATGCAGGAAATGCCCGGCCTGGAAGTGCTGGCCAAGCTCCGGGAAGTCGATCCCTGGGCCCGGGTGATCGTCGCCACGGCCGATATTCAGGATTCTACCCGGGCCCTGGTCCTGGAAGCCGGGGCCTGCGGCTTCGTCAGCAAGCCCATGGAGTCAGGAAGGGTGCTGGCCGCGGTGCAGGCAGCCCTGGCCGCGCCGGAGGACAAGCCTTAATCCGTCATGATGTCAGGTTACCGAGAAAATCAAGGGAGTCAAGCAGGAGCTTGGCGAAAAACTTCGTTCCCAAGCAGGAGCTTGGGAACGAGCGAAAAAGATGCGGGACCGCCGCCCTTCACGGCACTCAAGGATAAGACATGATTACCGATCTGACTGCCCAGCAACAGGATTCCCTGACCGAACTGGTGAATATCGCCTTCGGTCGCGCCGCCGCCGCCCTGTCGGAACTCTCCGGCCATCGGGTGCTCCTCAGCGTCCCCCGGGTGGGCATCCACTCCATCAATCAATTGGAGGTCCCCTTGAGGGAGATCAGCCACGGGGATGTGGTCTCGGTGCACCAGGTCTTCACCGGCCCGGTGGCCGGGAGTGCCATACTCATGCTGAACCTCGAGGGGGCCCTGGCCCTGTCCGCGCTGCTCACCGACGACCGGGTGCCCCTGGATCGCCTGGACGCCTCGGACCGGGAAGTGCTCATCGAAGTGGGGAACATTATCCTCAACGCCTGCCTGGGCACCTTCGGCAACCTGCTCCAGGTGCACATCTCCTTTTCAGTGCCCCGCATGCAGCTGATCGCCCTGGAGGGGCTGCTCAAGTCCATGGTGGTGGATCAGCTTAAAATGGGTTACGCCCTGCTGGTCGCCACCGACTTCACCCTGCAGGACAGCACCGTGAGCGGCTGCTTGGTGATTATCCTGAGCGTGGCTTCCCTGGAAAAATTATTGGAAGGCGTCAAGCTCCTGGGGTGATGCTATGATGCCGGGATTTAACGGCCTTGGGCCTGCCGCCCTGGAAACTTTGAGCCAGACGGAGTTACAGGGGATCTTCATCACCGATCACCGTTTGGATATTCGGGACTGGAACCTCTGGATGGAGATACACAGCGGCCTGCCGGCCCACCAGGTTGTAGGCAAAAACCTGTTGCAGCTCTACCCCAGCCTGGTGGAGTGCCAGCAGGACAGGCTGTACCAGGAGGCCCTGGAGGGTCGTGTGGCCATCCTGGCCCAGCGCTTCCACCAATACCTGTTGCCCCTCCTGCCCGTGGGCACCGACGCCTTCCCCTACATGTGCCAAACCGCCCGGATCATGCCGCTCAGGGACCAGGATCGGGTCATCGGCACCATCACCTTCATCGAGGACGTTACCGAGCGGGCCTTGCGGGACGCCGAGATTCGCCAACACATCAGCGACCTCAAAACCACCCGGGCTCGGGCCCAGAAGTATCTGGACGTGGCCGGGGTGATGTTTGTGATCCTGGATGAAGCCGGCAACGTCACCCGGGTGAACCGGAAAACCTGTAACGTGCTGGGATGGGAGGAAGAGGACATCCTGGGAAAAAACTGGTTTGACCATTTCCTCCCGGCCAGGCTCAAAGATGAAGTGAGATTGATCTTCCAGGGGTTAATGGCCGGCGACCTGGGAAGGTTCCAGTATGCCGAGGCCCCGGTGCTTACCAAAAGCGGCGGCGAGCGGCTCATCGCCTGGAACAACACGGTCCTCAAGGACGAACAGGGCCGCATCACGGGCACCTTGAGTTCCGGGGACGACATCACCGAACGCAAGACCATGGAAGCGGCCCTGGCCCGGGAATCGAAGATCACCGCCGCCCTGGCCGAACTATCCCGGATCCTGCTGACCCCCATCACCGTGGGAGAGATTTCTGCTTCGGTATTGCTTCACGCCAAGCAGCTCACCGACAGCTCCCTGGGGTTTGTGGGGTATATAGATCTTCAGACCGGTCATCTGGTTTCGCCGTCCCTAAAGGAAGATGTTTGGGATCAGTGCCAGATAACTGACAAAAGCATCGTGTTCAAAGAACCCCAAGGGTTGTTCGGCTGGGTTGTACAACATAAACAACCCCTGCTGAGCAACCGGCCGGACCAGGACCCCCGGTCCACCGGGACTCCCCCGGGTCACCTGCCCATACAGCGGTTTCTGGGGGTCCCCGCCATGCTCGAGAGTCAACTGGTGGGGCAGATTTCGGTGGCTAATGCCCAACGGGATTACACCGAAGCGGACCAGGAGGTTCTCCAGCGCCTGGCCGTGGTATACTCCATGGCCATCAGCCGCCTCCGCCTGGAAGAAGAGCTGCGCGCCCTGGCCGTCCGGGACCAACTCACCGGCCTGTTAAACCGCCGGGGGTTTCTCGCCCTGGCGGAACAGGCGCTCAAGCAGTCCCGGCGCTCCCAGAGCGGGGTATGGCTGCTGTTCGCCGACCTGGACGGCATGAAAGAGATCAACGACACCCTGGGCCATGCCGCCGGCGATGAGGCCCTGGTGCACACTGCGGCAATCCTCCAGGAAACCTACCGGGATGCCGACATCGTCGGACGCTTGGGCGGGGACGAGTTTGCTCTGTTGGCTCCCCAAAGCGATATCAGCACCGGGGAGTTTTTGAAAAACCGCTTGCTGGCAAAAATCGACCATTTCAACGCCGGGAGCAAACTTCCCTACCGGCTGTCCCTGAGCATCGGCCTGGCCTTCTTTGACGCCCAGGACCCCGGTTCCCTGGATGAATTTATGAGCCGGGCGGACCTGGCCATGTATGCCCATAAGAAAAGCAAGGGAAACCCCAGACGCAGGGCTGAGAAACCCACCGTATAACGAAAATCCGGGGCGCCGCCTGGTATGACCGGTCCCTGGGGAAGAACCGCCCGGCAGGCCTTCGGTGGCGGCAGGCGCCGCCGGTCAGCCTCGCCATCGGCGCCGAGCCGGTGGCGCGCCTGGTTTTTTGGGGTGAGAGCATGGACGAACTACAGCAAGCCGCGTATCGCAGCCTTCAGGATATGGACCGGGTTGGTATGTTCACCACCGACGCCCATCTGCACCTCAGTTCCTGGAACCGCTGGCTGGAGGAGCACAGCGGTCTGCGCCGGGCAGACGTTTTAGGACGGCCCCTCCTGAAACTCTACCCCAAGGCCGCCGCCCGCCTGGAACCCCTCTACCGGCAGGCCCTGGAAGACCAGGTGGTAATCATATCTCCCCGCTTACACCGCTATCTCCTGCCCCTGCCCCCGGTTGAACGTCGTGGCGAACAGTACATGCGGCAGAGCGCCCGCATCTTGCCCCTCCACCGCGACGGCCGCGTCATCGGCACCCTAACCCTCATCGAAGATGTCAGCGAACGATTTCTGCGGGAGGGGGAACTGCGTCAGCACATCCACCGGCTCCAGGACACGGAAAAAGCCCTGCGGCGTCAGGAGCGGCAGTTCCGCACCCTGGTGGAGGCCAACCAGGATTTGGTGTTGGTGCTGGAAGACAATGGCGATATCCGGTACTTGAGCCCCTCGGTGGTCAGCCTGCTGGGAGACCAGCCGGAGCTTCATATCGCCCGGCGGTTGCCGGGTCTAATCCATCCCCAGGATCGCCCCGCGGTTATCGAGATCTTCCGGGAAGTCCGTCATGCCGTCAATCAGGCCCAGACCAGGGAATTCCGCCTCCGGGGCCAGGAAGGCGATTGGCGGATGATCGAGGCTACCTTTCAAAATCTGGCCGGACACGCGGAGGACGGCGGCATCGCCGTCTATGGTCGGGACATCACCGAGCGCCATCAGGCCAAGGAATCACTGCGGCATACTCAAGAAATACTTGCTATTCGGAACAGGGTGGCGGAAGTGTTCCTGACTATCCCTGACGATGAAATGTATGCCGAAGTATTGGCCATTATACTTGAGGCTATGAATAGCGAGTATGGTGTATTTGGTTACCTGGACGAAAAGGGAGGCCTGGTTGTCCCAACGATGACCCGGACGATATGGCATAAGTGCCAGGTTGCGGATAAGAGATTCATATTCCCGCGGGAAACCTGGGGTAACAGCAGTTGGTCGCAGGCTCTAAGAGAAAAGCAGACAATCTGTCTAAACGGTCCTTCGACCCTGACACCTGAGGGCCATGTGGCGGTGACCAGGCATATTTCTTTGCCCATCATCCACCAGGACGAGGTCGTGGGACTTATCCAAGTAGCTGACAAGAAAACAGACTACACGGCCGAGGACATTGCGCTTCTTGAGTCCATCGGCGGCGCCATTGCGCCCGTGCTTGACGCACGACTGAAGGGAGAGAGGCAGAAAGAGGCGCGACAGCAGGCGGAGGAGACTTTACGCCTAAGGGAAGCTAAACTTACCAGCATCTTCAGGGCGGCCCCCACGGGCATCGGGGTGTCGGTGAATCGAATTATCACCGAAGTGAACGATCAGGTCTGCCAGCTGACCGGCTACAACCATGAAGAGTTGTTGGGGGAATCGGCTCGAATCTTTTATTCTTCCGATGAGGACTTTGAGACTACGAGAAATGACCTGTACCGCATGATCAGGGAAACCGGCGTGGCCACCCTGGAAACCCGCTGGCGGCGCAAAGACGGAACCATCATCGATTTGTTGCTCAGTTCCGCCCCCATGGTTCCCGGCGACTTGGCGAGCGGCATCACCTTCACCGCCCTGAACATCACCGAGCACAAACAGGCCGAGGAAAAGATCAAGGAGTTGAACGCCCTGCTCCGGGCCATTAAAGAGATCAACGAGGCCTTGCTTCGGGTGAAAAGCGAGCCGGACCTGTTCCAGCAGATCTGTGAACTGCTGGTGCAGGTGCCGAATATCCGGTTCACCTGGGTCGGGCTGGTGCAGCCGGAAAGCTTTGAGATCAAGCCGGTGGCCTGGGCGGGTTATGAGGCTGGGTATCTCTCCGACCTCAGAGTCACCTGGGATGATTCCCCCCATGGCGGGGGTGCCATCGGCAGCGCCATCAAAACCGGTCAGCTGGTGGTGATGGAAGATATCGCCGGCGACCCCAGTGCCATTCCCTGGCGGGAAGCCGCCCTGAAAAGGGGTTATAGGTACATGATGGCGCTGCCCCTGGTCCACGGGGACCTGATCATTGGCGCCCTTAATGTCTATTCCGAAAAGCAGAATGTTTTCGGGAAAGATGAAATAGAGTTCTTGCAGCAAGTGGCCGGAGACATCGCCGTGGGGGTCAGGTCTCTCCGTGTGGAGCAGGAGATGGTCGCGGGCCTCATCAAGCTGCAGGTCATGATGATTCAAACTATTGAAGCCATCGCCTCTATGGCCGAACTGCGGGACCCTTACACCGCCGGGCATCAGCAGCGGGTCACCCGGCTGGCTCTGGCTCTGGCCCAGGAGACGGGCCTGGCACCGGACCGCACCGAAGGCCTCCGGGTGGCCAGTCTCATCCACGATATCGGCAAGATCGTGGTCCCCGCCGAGATTCTCATACTAATTACATGTCAAACATAGAGTATTAAGCCAATCGAAGTTTGTCATGGAGCGTACGATTTCCGGTTGTTGAGATAAGAAGTTTAAGCCATCTGAAAGAATATCAACGACTTCGTCCAGGGAATTAAGGGAGA
>JAHIKF010000313.1 GCA_018897875.1 Pseudomonadota bacterium
ATCGGGGTATCGACCCATGAGCCTGGTCAATTCCGGGTGGTGGGCCGCCTCCAGTTTTTCCCCCAGGACCCCCTCTCCCCGTAAAATTTTGGCCCACTCCCCCAGTTCCCGGGCGGCAGCCTTGGGAGCGCGACCCTGGACCTCTTCGATGAACCCGGCCCCCACCAGAAGTTCGACGGCCACGTCCTGGCCCGCGTCCACCCTTTTTTTGAGGTCCCGCTGCCAGGTACGGAACCGATCCACCCAGGCTTGCAGGGCATAGCGGTAGCGGCCCAATTCCTGCACCTGGAATTCCCCCTGCCAGCGATCATTGACCAGCGGCTGCATGGACGCGGCCTGCCAGTCGGCGTCTTGCTCCCGGCGGTAAAGCAGTTGCGCCGCAATAACATCATGACCGTCGGTGACGATATCCGCCTCGACGCTTAGCCGGTCGCCCACAGTGCGCTTGATGGGGAAGCGGCCGCCGTCGATTTCCGGTTTCACCCCTTCAATAACCACCCTTTTTCTCGCTTTGCCGCTTTCCAAGGTTTCCTCCCTACGCCGGGGCAAGATTGGCATCCTCCCTGTTTATAGCAATGGATCGATTCGAGATTTTGAAAAAATGACTGGACAATAAAAGAGCTGAATTAAAGAGCACTCAGCCCAAACTGAGTACATGAGAGCCAAAGGTTTTTATATTTTACCCTAAGAGGAGGGAAAACCCAAATCTCCCCCCGGATGATACCGTTGGCCCGCAGCTTCCCGATGATTTGCTCCGGCGTATAACGCTTCCTGCCCATCTCCCCGCCTCTCTCCGATGCACTACTCTAAGATAACTTGTGGATCAATTTTCGGGGGGCAGGTCAGGAGGCCATCCGACTATGAGTCTATTTCACCGCCTGCCGGAAGGTGGTGGAGATGTAAGGTTTTCGGTTATTACCTAGATATCGTTATTAATCGCGAGGTTTTGATAGTGGCAAGTTATGTCGCAGTCAGACAACACCAGGGTTCTCTGCCATGCCCAGGGGTGGTATGGTTCTGTCGCATCAGATTTTCCCTGGCTAACCATTATCGGGCGGTGTTGGCCTGGGGTTAATCATAGGTGTTCTACTCGGAAAAAATCTACTCACAAGGCGATGATATGCCTATAATCTGCAAAAAAGATATACTTTTAGGGAAAATTTTGCTGTCCTGGCTCATATAAGACGATATTATCTCAAATCTAAAATATAATTTGACTTTTATCGGGCGATATGCTGTTATGCAATAATCTATCAAATTAACTGTTAACCTCTTACTAGAGAGGTGGCCTTGGATTTGAACTTCTGAAAGCCGGGATGCTGAGCACATCCTCGGCTTTTTTTCTCCCCGATGCGCCGATCCGTGTCAGTCATTTACCCTTGGCCACTTATGGAAACAGCGGAACCCCAAGGATCCGTTCTAGTTCAACTTTTTCGTTAATGAAAAGTCGGGTGAGCAATAAATTCTGCGGTATCGAAGTAAATCGGGAGGCCATCATGAATAGAAAACTCTTAACTTTCCTTGCAGTAATGGTCGTCATCCTTTTACCGACGTATGCCGCCGGGAACCTCATCGGCGTGTCTTATGACGGAGGCGTGGTCAGTATCAATGCAGCCACCGGCGTCGGAACCACCATTGGGACAACCGGGTTTTCTAACCTCAACTCTCTAGCCAAAAACAGCACCGGCACTCTCTACTCCGCCAGCGGCGACAAGCTAATCACCATCAATCCTGCGACCGGTGCGGGAACCCAGGTGGCCACCCTGAATTTCGGCACCAAACCCGCCGACGTGCGGGGGCTGGCCTTCTCGCCCCAGAATATCTTGTATGCCGTGATCAACGACGATGGACCCTCGGGGATCGGCCCGGATTACCTGTACACCGTCGATGTGACCACCGGCGTCGCCACCCTGGTTGGCCCCACCGGTCTTACCGGCGTCCAGAGCATCTCCTTCTCCTCCTGGGGGGGCCTCTACGGGTGGGACGTGGATGTGGGCTTGATCACCATTGATATTGCCACCGGGGATGCCTTTGATGTCAATCCGGGAATAGGTGGTGACGCCAATATCGAGGGTATCGTCTTCGGGCCGGGTGACATCCTTTATGGGGGGCGGGACGTCCTCTATAAAATTGACTATACCACCGCGGTCCGGACTCTGGTGGGTTCCGGTGGCTATGCCGACCTCCGGGGCCTGGAGTCACTGCCCGGGGGCGTCTCTTACGCGCTCATTGGGGTCTCCTGGTCCACCACCGACAGCCCGTTGGTTCGGATTGACCATGCCACCGGCACCGGCACCACCATCGGCCTGACGGGGTTCCCGGGGTTGAACTCTCTGGCCAAGGATTCGGCGGGCACCTTATGGTCGGTCACCAATATCTATGATGACCCCAATGACCGGTTGATCACCATCGACCCCGCCACCGGCAAGGGCACCCAGGTGGCCATCCTCAATTTCCCCGTTTATCCCGCCAGTGTGCGGGCCCTGGCCTTTTCACCCGAGGGGGTGCTCTATGCAGCCAATTGCCGGCCCGGGGCCGGACTGCAACCCCATGACCTCTATACCATCAATGTCGCCACCGGAGTAGGCACCCTGATCGGCCACACGGGGGATGGAGTGCAAGGGCTGGCCTTCTCTCCCGGGGGGATCCTCTACGGGTGGGATGTTTTTTTGGGTTTGGTCACCATTAACACCGCTACCGGAGCGGCCACGGATGTCAATCCCGCCATTGGCGGCACCGGCGATATCCAGTCAATCATTTTCGGTCCCGACGGCAAGCTCTATGGGGGTTGCAATGCCCTGTACATCATTGACCCGACCACGGGGGCCTACACCCTGGTGGGCTCCGGCGGCTACTCCGATGTCCGGGGCCTGGAATTTGCGCCCATCGTGTTCAAGAAGAGGGATATCACCCCCATCTATTTATTGCTCCTGAGCGAATGACCTTGCGGACCATAAACGGGCTCCGGCCGGCTGCTTCATGCCGGCTGGAACCGGCCTCAGGGCGGCCATAGGGCTGCCGCCTTCCAGGAGGCGGGAAAGCGCGTGCCACTTTCCCAGGTTTTAACAGCTCTTGTCCGCATTATCAAAGGAGGTTACCCCCCATGCGTTTTCAACCACGATAGCAGATTGCTGCTATGACCAGAAACTTATCAATTGCCTCAAAACTTGCTATATATGAACCATATGAAGGGTTTCGAAAAACTGCCTCGAGGTGGCGGCGGCAAAGCTAACCGACGCAAACTGCCATGCCTGTGCCTTTTGCTGTGCTGGCTGTTGCTGCCCATCTGGTCCGTCCAGGCCAAGGAAACCCGCCGCGTCCAGGAAATCACCGGCCACGTTGAACTTAAGGAAAGACCCTTCTACTATACTCTGCCCAACCTTCGGAAAGGGCAGACCCTGTATGTTTTCATGCAAGGGACTTCCAACAGTCTTGACCCCTTTGCGGCGCTGCTCAAGCCGGGCACCGACGTTACCAAGTTCAGGCAAGACTACCTGGCCGAAGAAAAGCGTCTGGTGGACGCCGGCCGCGATCCCATAGTGGTGCTGCCGGAAGTCCTCAGCAAATTCACCTTAATCTGGGATGACGAGTCGGGGCCGGGATATGCTGCGGCCTTTACCTACCACATTCCCCAAAACGGTAACTATCAGCTGGTGGCTACCAGCACCCTGGCCCGGCCGACCTTCGGGAATTACCGTCTCCTCATCGGGCTCAATGCCCCTGAGGTGCTCACCGGCCGGGCCCAACCCACCGGTGATCCTATCGCCGTCCGCCATCGACTGGCTCGTCAGTATGAGCCCAAAGTGGAAGAGCTCTTCGGCGCCATCACTCCCCAGGATAGATTTCGCTTCTATCTGCTTCCCAAAATGCGCACCGGGGAGACCCTGTCCGTGTTTGTGGAAGCCATGGCCGGCGATCTCAAACCCATTGTCGTCCTCTATGATTATGGGGAAAAGCCCTTGGCCAGCGCCAATTTTCAGGGCCAGCAAACCCATGGCACGTTTAGCTTTACCTTTCCTGAAGAAGCGGACAACTGCCGCCTGAAGATCACCGGCCAAAGGCCTGACGGCACCATCAGCACCGGGGACTACCGCATGGTGCTGGGCCTCAACGCCCCCCAGGTGCTCACCGGTGAAGTCAAAGGCAAGGGCCAGGAAGTTGTTAAAGGGGCGACCCTGGTCAGAATCGGTTTCAATCTCCAGCAGATCACCGCCGTGGACCAGCGGGCCGAAAACTTCTCGGTGGCTGGCACCCTGGGCTTGCAGTGGCAGGAGCCGAAGCTGGCCTTCAGTCCGGATACCATTCAGAACCGCGCCAAGGTATTTACCGGCGAACGGTTTTTCCAGCACGTCCACGACAATAACATCGTGGTGCCCGACTTCACCATTTTCAATCAGCAAGGCAAGCGCTGGATCCAAAACGCGGTGGCGGTGATCTGGCCCGACGGAAAGGTGGAATATTACGAACGGTTCACCACCACCTTGCAGGCCCCTGACTTTGATTTCCGGCGATTCCCCTTTGACACCCAAAAATTCTTCATCCGGGTGGATAACCTCTGGCCGGAGTGGTACTTTAACTATGCTCCCCTGGAGGGCTTCTCCCAAGTGGGCCAGCGACTGGGGGAAGAAGAGTGGGTCATCACCCGGCACAAGGTCACCTTCGACAGCGTCATGGAGAGCTCTGGTCGGCCCGTGTCCCGGTTTATCTTCGCGTTTCACGCCAAACGGCATCACACCTATTACGTATTACGCTTATTGCCTTAGCTCCGAAAAGGTAACGGTTTGAGCATTAAGACACGCAGTGATCATCCGGTTAAACATTTGGGGTTCCCAGAAGCGTCGATTAAAGCGGTAACAAAATTCCGCCAGATAACGGGGCAGGTGC
>JAHIKF010000314.1 GCA_018897875.1 Pseudomonadota bacterium
CGGCTCGGCAGACGTGTGGGCCGGATTCATGGGATCCACATAGTGCAAGATGCGGCGGCTCCCGGCAGCATTTTGACCTGCGACTGTTTTTCCGTACCAGGAACCCGCCAGAAACAATACTGCCAATAAAATCAGCAAACCAGGCACATACCAATATTTCTTTAAGGCTGCGTGCGCCTGCTGCAGCGCAGTGTTCAAATTCGATTTTTCCATATTACTCTCAGGATTCTGACTCCGAGGCCAAAAAATTAACATTGAGCTAACATATTTTTAAGATTATGTCGCTGTGTAAGTATAGTCAACCCCCAGATGAATACCTGAGACTTCCTCTTTCCGGAGTTTAGCCCTTAAAACAACGCCTTATCCCCCGTTAAGCGCTCCACAGGGGCCTCAAGCAACTTTTACTTTATTCAACAGTTTCAACATAAATTAGTTGTGCTTTCGATTGTGCGCCAGATCAGCGAAATTTATGGTCGGGCCTGCCTGAGATCGGTGAAAAATTGATTTTTGACCCAATCCTATGCTATCATAATACTTGTGAGGAGGGTTACCTTCCAAGAGTTCCGGCGGTTGAATTTTGCGACGATGGTTATAGACATTGCGTTGAAACAAAATCAGTTAAGTTTGTGCATTATATCAAGCGCCATGGTTATAATTATTTATTAAATGTCGTTTTATTTATGGCTTTATGTAAAAGGAGTAGAAAAATGGGCAAGCTAAACATTATAGTTATTTGCTTGGTGTTATTTGTATCTGTTGTGATTTGTTATGGCGCCAAGGGAAAGGCTGAGGAGTTTTTTGAGCAAGGGAAAAAATATACCTCAGTTGATAATGTTGATCAGGCAATTGATCTTTATAGCAAAGCTATAAAGATCAATCCTAAGTTTGCGAAAGCTTATAACAATCGGGGCATTGCGTATATCTGGAAAAAACAGTATGATCTCGCTATCGCAGATTTTAGTAAGGCTATTGAATTGGACCCCAAAAATGGCAAGGCTTACAACAACCGGGCAATCGTTTATTCGTATCAAGGGGCAACCGATAAAGCTCTCCAGGATCTTCACAAGGCCCAAAGTCTCGGCATTGCGGTTAATCCAGATTTTTTAAAAAAAATCGAGGAACTACCCTCTTCCCCTGAATCAATATTTCATAAGCCGGCTCCATCCTCTTCCAAAGCCCCGGCGCAGAAACGATAGCCGCCATCTCGTCAGGACCTCCGGGCGAAACTTCCCAAGGTCCCCTATTGCCGGGAGCTCGTCAGGGACTGGAGGCGATCCCAGTCCATCGAGGTCATCAAGCAGGGCAAGGTGATGACATTCGATCGCACTATATTTTTCATGGATTCTGTAGTTAATCTGATTTTCAGCCAAGGCGGCGTTGCCGTCACTTCTCAGCTTTGCCAATCCGTTATTTATCTCAGCGCTCCAAAATCACCACCGCTTGAGCGCAGCCGTCTTCAACGTTAGGGTGAGGTGGGGGTTGCTTATGCCAGCAACCTCACTGAGGTCTAATGGGGAGAGTTCCGCCGGTTGCTTATTCCATAATGCTGGTTCAATGAATTTCTGAAATCGGCCTCTATCGGTAGCCAGGCTCTTGGTAAGGGGCTTGTGGGCGCTGTAATCCTGCCAAAGCCGGGTTATGGTCCACACCTCCTTCCGGGCCTCTTCCCGCCGCTCCTGGTTACTGGAAGCCCCCTCAATACGTTTTGTCCTTATCCCGGCAGCCCTGGCCGGGGTCATATGGTTTTGAAATTGCCATAAAAGAGAAAATCAAGCCTGGACTCCAGTTGGACAAATTGTCGGGCGACCAGGTTTAGACCGGTGGCGGGGGTCGGATCAGCCGGAATTTTTTCCTGCCAGGCCCGCTTCTGCCCTTGGCTTGCCGCAGCACTCAATGGTTTAGGGGGATTATCATCCCGTTTGCATGGGCCACCGGGATGAACTTCCCCGGCACAACCAGGCCCCGCTCCGGATGCCGCCAGCGCTCCAACGCCTCCAATCCGATCATGCCGCCGCGCCCATAAAAAAAGCCGGCCCCAAACGGGACCGGCTTGGTGGTGCGTTGAGGGTGCGCCGGGCGCACCCTGCAAGATTTTACCTCCCGTACTTGATGAGCAGGGGCACGATCAAGAGGGCCACGATGTTGACGACCTTGATCATCGGGTTGATGGCCGGGCCGGCAGTGTCTTTGTAAGGATCGCCGACGGTGTCGCCGGTGACTGCAGCTTTGTGGGCGTCACTGCCCTTGCCGCCGTAGAGGCCGTCTTCGATGGCCTTCTTGGCATTATCCCAGGCGCCGCCGCCGGAGGTCATGGCAATGGCCAGGAACAGCCCGGTGACGATGGAGCCGATCAACATGCCGCCCAGGGCAACGGGACCGAGACCCGGCATGAAGCCCACGATCAGGGGAGCGCACACCGCGATCAGGGCCGGGAGTATCATCTCGCGCAGGGCGCTCTTGGTGACGATGTCGACACAGGTGCCGTATTCGGGTTTGGCGGTGCCTTCCATGATGCCGGGGATTTCCCGGAACTGGCGCCGCACTTCCTCCACCACGCCGCCGGCGGCCTTACCTACGGCCTCCATGCACAGCGCTGCGAAGAAGTAGGGCAGCAGACCGCCGATGAACAGGCCGGCGATGACCCGGGGGTCGGCCAGGTCAAAGGTCATGACCCCGGGGAAGGACCGGGAGTACTCGGCGAAGAGCACCAGGGCGGCCAGACCGGCGGAACCGATGGCGTAACCCTTGGTGACGGCCTTGGTGGTGTTGCCCACCGCATCCAGGGGATCGGTGATGTCCCGAATCTCTTGGGGCAGTTCCGACATCTCGGCGATGCCGCCGGCGTTGTCGGTGATGGGACCGTAAGAGTCAATGGCTACCACGATACCGGTCATGGAGAGCATGGCCACCGCGGTCAGCGCAATGGCGTAGAGGCCGGTGCCGGGATGGGCCAGACCGCCGCCCAGATGGAAGGCCGCCAGGATGGACACCACGATGACGATAACCGGCGCCGCGGTGGACTTCATGGACATGGCCAGGCCCTGGATGACGTTGGTGCCGTGGCCGGTGGTGGAGGCCTTGGCAATGGACTTCACCGGGTTAAAGCTCTTGGAGGTGAAGTATTCGGTGATGGCCACGATCAGGCCGGTGAGGGCCACGCCGATCACCGCCAGCAGGAAGACGTTCATGGGCGGAATCGAAAAGCCCACGGCGCCCGCGGCGGCCTTAGAGGCCACGCCGGCCATGAACTTGTGGGCCAGGGGCCAGAAGGCGATGATGGCCAGTACGCCGGAAACGATGAGGCCCTTATACAGGGCGCCCATGACGTAGCCGCCTTTCCCCAAACGCACAAAGTAGGTGCCGATGACCGAGGCGATGATGGACACGCCGCCGATGACCATGGGGAAGACGATGGCGTTGGAGCCGGGGCCGTACACGGTGAAGGCCAGCAGCATGGCGGCCACCACGGTCACGACGTAAGTCTCGTAAAGGTCGGCGGCCATACCGGCGCAGTCACCCACGTTGTCGCCCACTTGGTCGGCGATCACCGCGGGGTTCCGGGGGTCGTCCTCGGGGATGCCGGCTTCGACTTTACCTACCAGGTCGGCGCCCACGTCCGCGGCCTTGGTGTAGATGCCGCCGCCCAACCGGGCAAACAGCGACACCAGGGAGCAGCCGAAGCCCAGACCGATCAGGGCGTGCATGGCTTCCTTGGGAGCAGCCGCCATGAGGAACTTGTAGTACCCGGCCACGCTCAACAGGGCCAGGCCCACTACCAGCATCCCGGTGACCGAGCCGCCCCGGAAGGATACTTTCAGGGCGTGGGCCATGCTGGTGAAGGCTGCCTGGGCGGTGCGCACATTAGCCCGCACCGACACGTACATGCCGACGTACCCGGCCAGAGCCGAGCCCACCGCGCCGATGACGAAGCCGATGGCGGTGTATTTGCCCAGGGCGAACAGCAGCACGAAAACGACCGCGCCCACCATGGCTACGGTCTTGTACTGCCGGTTCAAGAAGGCATTGGCGCCTTCCCGCACCGCGGCGGAGATTTCCTGCATCCGGGGGTTGCCGGCGTCCTGTTTCAGGACCCAGGTGGTGGTGAACAGGCCGTAGGCCACACCCACCGCGCCACAGATCAACGCAAAACTCATAATATCCATACTGTCCCCTATCCTCCTATAAAGTAATGATTTCCTTAAGGTTTAAGGTCTTTAACCAAAACAGCCGAATTAAACTTGCATCACCTCCCCTACCGTATCAATAGTTCCGTGAGCAATCTTATAGCTGAATGTCAATTCATACCCCAAAAAGGCACCGGCTGTAAAGGAAAAATTTCACAAGTCCGATTTATTGGGGTCGGGTTCTTCCGAAAAATCGACACCAGGCAGCAGATTGACCGGCGCGGCGGAAATATTTATTTTATCGTGAAGCTCAGCCGCCAGTTCCGGATGGAGCTTCGGGTCCACCACCACCACCCCGTGGCGCTCCGCCAGGGTCAGCAGATATTGATATTCCATGGCCTGCTTCTGGAGCCGGTAGCGCAGCCAGAGGCGCAGCGGCAGATACAGCAGCGCTAACGCCAGTAAGGCGATGAGCCCGTAGGCGCCCCCCAACCCGATAAATTTGACGGCCGCCGCCACCAGCGGCAGTACGTTCTTGCCCTGAATGGCCAACCCCAGGACGGCCATGAAGGCCAGGAGTCCTAAAAGGTAGCGCACCCGCCACCACCGGGCGCCAAACCCTTTGCCCCTGACCCGGGCCTCCGGGGCCTCCTGACAAAAAAATTCGAACCCCTGGATAATGACCCCGAAGAGGAACACCAGGACGATGGGAGCGACGAACGCGGCCATCAGGTATGGGCTCCAGGGGAACGGGATGACCCGCGGATGCTCCGTAAAGATGCCCTCATCCAGCTGCCAGATGAGGGTGAAGACCAGGATCAGGATCTCCACCAGCCCCACCACCACCAGAAAGCTGTTAAAAACGTAACGTTTTTCCAGCGGATCGTAAAAATTGAAAAATCTGGCCATGGCTAAAAGATGGGTTCTGGGTTTTAGGATTTCGTAGGGTGCGTCTCACGCACCAGCTTATGGCTCAAGTTTTTGTAGGCTTCGTTTCACGCACCGAATTATGGTTCAATCTGCGGTTTCGGCAACCGACCCCGGACCATATTTTTCCGCCCTTAACAACTCCCACCGGTACAGCCCGGCGGCCCAGATTAACAAAACCGCATCCTCCAGCACCGCGCCCATCCCCACCTGGCGCTGAAAAAACAAGCCGCAGCCGCAGTCTATTTTCAGCCCCCGGGCCATGGTAATGAGGATGACGACTAGGAAGATAGCCACCAGCCCGGCCAGGAGGAGCAGGCAACTCCGCCGCTTGAGCCCCGCCACCAGGCAGAACCCCGCAACGACCTCAAGCCACGGCAACCCCGCCACTGCCACGCCCACCAGGCTCTCCGGCAGCAACTGGTAAGCCAGCACGGCTTCGGCAAATTCATGGATGTGCAGAACTTTTTGCAGCCCGGCATAAAAAAAGAGCCCGCCCAGAACCACTTCCAGGGCCCGGAGCCCAATAAGGCTACTGCTTATCCGCAAATCACACTCCCCAAAAGGCAGGGGGAAAAGGGAAAAAGGGCAAGAGGGGAA
>JAHIKF010000315.1 GCA_018897875.1 Pseudomonadota bacterium
AGCACCCGGCCCCAGCCACTTACAGGTCGTCCGGTTGACGGCCAAGGGTCTCAGGTGGCGCCGCAGCGGCCACCCCTGGGTCTACCGCAATGACCTGGAAGACCTGCCGGAAATTCCGACGGGCGATCTGGTGGCCGTGGCCGACCCGGGAGGCCGCTTCCTGGGCCAGGCCTTTTACAGCGCCGCCTCCCGCATCGCCCTGCGGATGGTGACTGAAGGCGACGAGCCGGTAGACCGCGACTTTTGGGAGGGGCGGCTCAAACGGGCCCTGGCTTATCGGCGGCGGGTGGTGGCCGATACCGATGCCTGCCGCCTGATCTACGGTGAGGCGGACGGGTTTCCGGGCCTGGTGGTGGACTCATACGGCGGCCACCTGGCCATCCAGACCCTGCATCCGGGTATGGAGCGGCGGCTGCCGGAGATCATAGACCTGCTGGTGGCGCACCTCTCTCCCCCGTCGGTAACCCTGCGCCACGACGCCGAGGTGAGGCTCCAGGAGGGGCTGCCCCTTGTGGTGGAAACGGTTTTCGGCCAGTTGCCGCCCCGGGTGGAAGTCCGGGAGGGTCTTGTAAGGCTGTGGGTTGACGTCAGGGCTGGCCAGAAAACCGGGCTGTTCCTGGACCAGCGGGAAAACCGCCTGGCCGCGGCGGCACTCGCTCGGGGGGAAGTCCTGGACGCCTTCGCCTACCAGGGCGCCTTTGCCATGCACCTGGCCCCCGGGGCCCAGCGGGTCACCCTGGTGGAGAGCTCGGGCCCGGCCCTGGCCCTAGCCCAGGAAAACGCCAGCCTCAATGGGTATGAGAACCTGGACCTGGTCAAGGCCAACGTCTTTACCTTCCTGAAGGAGGCGGTGGCAGCAGCCCGGCGGTTCGATTGCATCTCGCTGGACCCGCCGGCCTTTGCCAAGAGCCGCCGGGACCGGGACGCGGCGTATAAAGGTTATAAGGAGATTAACCGCCGGGCTTTTCAACTCTTGAACCCCGGAGGCGTTCTGGTCACCTGCTCCTGCTCGTATAACCTGAGCGAACCGGAGTTTCTATCTATTGTGCGGGAAGCGGCGGCGGACGCCCACCGCCAGGCCCGTCTGGTGGAGCGCCGGGGCGCGGCCAAGGACCACCCGGCCCTCTTATCCCTGCCGGAGAGCCTCTATTTGAAGTGCCTGATTTTGGAGGTGGAGTGAATTTGATGTAAGCCATGTTGGTGCGCAGTGCGCACCCTACACCATGCACAGGCTGGAAAGCCTGGGCCACCTATACCCCCTTGACATGACATGGTTTTATGCATATTAATGCATATAGATGTGCATCTGATTGAGGGAGAAGGGATGCGAACAACCTTGAATATCGACGATGAATTACTGGCCAAGGCGGCGGAGTTGACCGGCATTAAGGAAAAGACCTCCCTGGTCAAGCTCGGTCTGGAAGCCTTGATAGCCCGGGAAAGCGCCAAGAGACTCGCCGCCTTGGCGGGAACCGAAAAGCAACTGGATGTGATCCCCCGCCGAAGGATGGCAGGGTCATAACGTGGTCCTGGTTGACACTTCGGTTTGGGTCGCACATCTGCGGCATGGTGCCATCGGATTGGAAGCCTTGCTGGTTGGGGGCCGGGTGGTGTGCCATCCCTGCATTGTCGGCGAACTGGCGTGCGGTAATCTCCGGAACCGCTCGGAGATTATCTCTCTTTTGCAGAGGCTTCCCGAGGCAATCCGGGCTGAGCATGAAGAAGTAATGCAGTTTATCGAACCCTATGACTTTATGGGAAAAGGTCTGGGGTACATTGATATGCATTTACTTGCTTCAGCCAGGTTGACCGGGGTTCCTCTCTGGACCCTGGATAAGAGGCTCAATGAGGTGGCGATAAAATTGGGGGTTGCCCCCTGAGCTTCTCTGTCTGGCATTGGTTGCACTGTCTTATACCATGTTCCCTTTGAAATGAAACAAATTATCCAGATAACCTATTGATATCACTCGTAGGGGCGGGTTTCAAACCCGCCCCTACGAAACGAACACGGTATTACCCCCTTCCCTGCCGTTTCCAACCATCGCATTGACTGGACCGGCCTATTCACATAGAATTAGGCATGCACGCAAAAGTTCTGGCCTGGAGCCTGATTCCGGCTCTGCTGCTGTGCGGCTGGCTGGCGTTCGTTGCCCCGGCGGCTGCCGAAGGTGCCCGGCGGCCTGACTCCCCTACCCTGCCCGCCCATCCCCGCATCCTGGAGGCGGCCCAGGCCCCCCGGACGGCCAAAATTCTGCGCCAGGTGGCCCTGACCTACGCGCCCCAGATGTCGGAGAAGGACCGGGAGATCGATTTTCTCCAGAAAATAACCCTGGCCAAGCGCCTTCTGGGGGTGGGGCGCCTGGTGAGCCTGCGCCATGCAACCCTGGCTTTGCTGCCTCCGGGCCAGGAAGTCTCCTGGGAGGACGTGCGCCGCCGCCGCTGGCCCGGAGGCGACCCGGTGGGCGTGACCCTGGAGGTCCCCGTGTGGGTCCCGGCCCGGGCCCAGCGCCTCAAGACTTACAGCGGCTTCGAGAAAAAGTGGCAGACCGTGGCCCTAACCACGCCCCGGCCTTCGGGCTGCGTTTGGTTCGTACGCACCTTAAAAGAGGTCAACGACAAGACCCACTACCGCCCAGAGATGATTCAGATGGAGGTCAACAGCAAGTTCGCGCCCCTGGCGGCGCTGCTCCTGGAGTACATTTTCCGGGAGGGCTGGTACGATCCGGCCCGGCGGCTGCCGCTCTTGGTGGTGCGGGCCGGGGAAGACACCTACGCGGTGAGCGCCGCCTCCGGCCCGGTATCGGCGGAATGCCTGACCTTTCCCGATAGCGACGGGGCCTCCATGGCGGCCACCGTGGCCCAGTGCTCTTATAACAACCTGGCGGACATCTTTCACGGCCGTCACGCCCCGGCCTCCAACCACCGCCTGGGCCTGGCCATGGATTTGAATGACTTCAACTACGCCGGGGTAGTGGACGGCCCCCCTAACCCCATCAGCCGGTCGCTGCGCCAGTACAACCGGGACGCCATGCACAAAATCGACGCCCGGCACCTGCCAATGTGGGTTTACCGGGCCGCCAGCTGGCTAGGCTGCCGCATCCCCCAGTCCTGGGCCTACTACGGCTATAACGTCGACTGGCCGCATGTGGATGTGGGGACGAAGTGAAGGGTTCTGGGGTGCAGGGTTCTGGGTTTTAGGTTTTAGGTTCTGGGTAGCTGCGGGTGTGAGCCTGCGCCACCAGGTTGTTATGTAGGGCGGGCACCGCCCGCCATTAGTAAAACAGAGTTATCTCCGGCGGGCAATGCCCGCCCTACACGTTGCATTTTCTGCCGAAAACAGAAAACAGAAAACGGGAAACAGAAAACCATCTCTAACATGCTCCAGGATTTCATCAACCAACTGAAAGAATCAGCCGAACACCGGGATATTCTCAGTCATTATCATTATTTGCCTGAGAAGCCGGTGGAGTACGCCGTGGGGGATGCGGGGCTGTCGCCGGCGGTGCTGGCGGCCTTGGCGCGTCTGGGGATTCCCCGGCTCTACTCCCACCAGGGGGAGGCCCTGGCCGCGATCAGGGAGGGCAAGCACCTGCTGGTGGCCACCCCCACGGCCAGCGGCAAGACGCTGATCTACAATTTGCCGGTATTGGAATCGCTCCTGGCCGAACCCCGGGGCCACGCCCTGTATCTGTTTCCCTTGAAGGCGTTGGAGCAGGACCAGCTCAAAGCCCTCCAGGAGTTGGACGCGGCCCTGCCCTCCCCTACCCTGACGGCGGCGATTTATGACGGCGACACGCCGCCGGCGGCGCGCCAGGCCATCAAGGCGCACCCGCCCCACGTGCTCATCAGCAACCCGGACATGCTTCACATGGGGCTTATGCCTTACCACGCCTCGTGGTCCGGCTTCTTTGCCCGGCTCAAGTTCGTGGTGATCGACGAAGTCCACACCTACCGGGGCATCATGGGCAGCCACATGGCCCAGGTGCTGCGGCGCCTGCGGCGGATCTGCGCCCACTACGGCTCTAAGCCGCAATTTATCTTGTCCTCCGCCACCATCGCCCACCCAGAAATTTTCATACGGTCGCTCACGCGGCTGGAGGTGGAAATCATTACGGAGAGCGGCGCGCCCCAGTCCGGGCGGCACTTTCTGTTTATCAACCCTCCGGGCGGCGCCCCGGTCACCGCGGCCCAGCTTTTTGCCCGGGCCATCCGGAAAGGTCTCAATACCATCTGTTTCACCCAGGCGAGAAAGCTCACGGAACTGATCCATGTCTGGTCCCAGCGCCTGGCGCCGGAGATGCGCTCGTTCATCAGCTCTTACCGGGCCGGATTTTTGCCGGAAGAGCGCCGGGAGATCGAAGGCGCTCTCGCCAGCGGCAAGATGAAAGGTGTGATCTCCACCAGCGCCCTGGAGATGGGTATCGACATCGGCGGCCTGGACGTCTGCATCCTGGTGGGCTATCCCGGCACCATGGTGACTACCTGGCAGCGGGCCGGCCGGGTGGGACGCCAGGGCCGGGACTCCCTCATCATCCTGGTGGCCCAGGCCGACGCCCTGGACCAGTACTTCATCAAGTACCCGGAAGAATTCTTTGGCCGGCCCATGGAGACCGCGGTGCTGACCCCGGACAACCCGTTTGTGGTCAAGGCGCACCTGCCCTGTGCGGCCCAGGAACTGCCGCTGGATACCCGGGGCGAGACCTTTTTCGACCTCAAGGCGTATGCGCCGGTGATCGAGGAATTGGCCCGGGAGCGCCACCTGCTGCACTCCGCCGCCGGGGACGCCTGGTTTGCCCGGGCCCGCTTCCCCCAGAAGGAAGTGAACATCCGGGGTATCGGGGAGAGCTTCGCCATTTTCCAGACCGGCAAGAAGCGCCCCCTGGGCTCCATTGACGGCCACCGGGCTTTGCGGGAGTGCCACCCCGGCGCCATTTATCTCCACAAGGCCCAGACCTGGGTGGTGGAGAAATTGGACCTGGCCCGGCGCAACGTCTGGGTCAACCCCATCGAGCCCAACTACTTTACCCGCATTCAGACGGACAAGGAGACGGAAATCCTGGAGGTGCTGGCGACCCGGCAGGTGGCCCGGTTCACGGCCCACATCGGGCGGCTCAAGGTCACCGAGCAGCTGTTGAGCTATGAAAAGCGGCGCCTGCCGGGCCAGGAACTCCTGGGGCAGGTCGAACTTGAATTGCCGCCCCAGATCTTTGAAACCGTGGGCATGTGGCTGGAAATCCCGGACGCGGTGAAAGACTCGGTTTACGCCGCCGGACGGCACTTCATGGGGGGCATCCACGCCCTGGAGCACGTCCTGATCAGCATGTTCCCGCTCTTTGCCCTGGCGGACCGCTACGACATCGGCGGCATCTCCCACCCGGCGCATCCCCAGGTGGGCCGGGCGGCCATTTTCATCTATGACGGCTATCCCGGCGGCGTGGGCCTGTCGACCCGGGCGTACGAGATCCTGGAGGACCTGGTGCGGCGCGCCCTGTCCCTCACCGCCGCCTGCCCCTGCGAGGACGGCTGCCCTTCGTGCATCCATTCCCCCAAGTGCGGCTCGGGTAATAAGCCCCTGGACAAGGAAGCCACCCTGAAGATCGCCGCCCTCCTGTTGGGGGAAGAGGAGCCCGAACTGCCGGCAGAGGAATTGTTTATCGAGGTATCGGAGCCTCCCAGCCTCTCCAGCCCTGAGGGCGAGGCCGGGGTCGACTGGTTCCGGAGGCGTAAAATCGGCGTCCTGGACCTGGAAACCTGCTGTTCCGCCGCGGATGTGGGCGGCTGGGGCCAGTGCCACCGCATGGGGGTGTCCGTGGCGGTGATGCATGAAAGCCATACCGGGGTCGCCACCACCTATCGGGAGCACGATCTGGAGCGCCTGGCCCAGCGCTTAAAGAAGCTGGATCTGGTAGTGGGCTTCAATATCAAGGGCTTCGACTACCGGGTGCTGCAACCCTACACCAAGGTTAAGCTGGGGGACCTGCCCACCCTGGATATCCTGGAGGAAGTCCATGCCCTCCTGGGACACCGCCTCTCCCTCAATCACCTGGCGGAAATGACCTTGGGAGAGAAAAAGACCGGCGACGGCCTCCTGGCCCTGGAGCTCTATGCCGCCGGCAAATGGGAGGAGTTGACCTCCTACTGCACCCAGGATGTACTCCTCACTCACCGGCTCTTCGAGTTCGGGGTGCGCCACGGCTACCTGATCTACCAGCACCGCCAGGGCGCCCTGGTCCGGGTGCCGGTGGATTGGCGTCAGGCCCGGTTCTTCCCCGAATAACCAGCCCTTCACCCCTACCACCTTTTATTATCAATTAAATTAAGTATTTAAATATTTATAGATTTGTTCATTATCAATTGAACTTTCTTGAAAAATATGGTACGGAGCATGAAAATGAACGAAATCCTCCTGGAGGGATTCAAAATGAAGACGGGTAGATTCCTGGTGTTGTTGGCCTTAGTTATGGGGTTGCTGGCGGGTCCCTGGCAGGCTCCGGCGGAGGCCGAAATGCTGGGGCGGGTCGGCCAAATTAAAAGTTTGGGATATGATTCTGCAAATAAGAACTGGTTTGTGATCAAGCCGGACGGCTCCACCCCGACCTTTACTTTGCGCACAGGGGAATCTTTTATCATGACCGAGATTCGGGTCCGGTTTTATGTTACCGACACTAGCACCGAGACCGGCCCTTATCGCTTCTACCTACTGGGGCCCCAATCAAGCAGACTTTACGTCGCCACTTTAACTGATGCCATGTATCCCAACAGCACAACCGTGTATGGGGGAGTGATTTCTGAAGTGAACCTGAATCCAGGCTACATCTTTTCCATTCTCCCCACTGCAAAAGTGCAACAATTGCCGCCCCCCCCGGCACCTCCCAACTCGGGGACTGAGCGTAGCGGCACTTTCTATCTGACGATAAGGGGGTACGTGGTTCCCTAAAGCCAGGACGCCGCCCCGGGATTGCCGCCTCCAGCCTCGCGGCCCGGCAATCCCGGCTGGTTCGGCGGGCTGGAATTGATACGAAGTTGCAGTCAAAAGACATTGAATATTTATGTCATTCTGAACGGAGCGCAGCGGAGTGAAGAATCTCGACGGCTTAAGAAGAGAGATTCTTCGCTGCGCTTCAGAATGACAGATAATAGACTTTTGATTGCCCTTTGGTATGAGAGTTTGCATCTGCGCCCTTGGCCACCAGGGTCAAATTTACAATATTTTGCCAATTTTTGACCATCGGCCGGAAAAAAATTAAGCCGACTCGCTTTTCCTTTGCCCTTTGGCGGGGGTTGATTTATCATGCAGTAAAAAGTAAACAAGGGGGCTTTTGCATGATGAGAAATAAACTGATGGTGTTGAGTTGCGTTCTGGCCCTGGTCTTTTTCCTGGGCGCGGTTTCCCTGGCGGGAGCCGAAGCGGAACCCAAGGTCGGCCAGACGGTGGGGATCGCCAAATTCAAGGCGCCCTTAACCGAAGATGGGGCTAAATATCTGGGCCTGGCCAAGGCCGAGGCCTTTACGTTAAAGGACGTCAAAGCCTCCTATCTGCTGGTGGAGCAGTTCAACACCAGCTGCCCGCACTGCATGGCCCAGGCTCCGGTGATGAACGCCCTGTTCGCCAAGGTGCAAGCGGATGCCCAACTGAAAGACAAGCTGAAAATCATCGGCACGGGCCAGGGCAACGAGGCTCCCCAGTTAAAGATGTGGAAGGCCTTTCACAAGGTGCCCTTCCCCCTGGTGCCCGATCCCGACAGTTCCTTTGGCAAGGCCTTAAATTTCACCCCTTACCCGGTCACCGTCGTTCTGGATAAGACCGGTAAGGTCGTGTTCGTCCATATCGGGGCCTTCGAAAGCGCCGACGAAGTCTTCACCAAACTCAAAGCCATAGTAAAATAGCCTCGCCATAACCGGGTCAGGCTGCCCTCAGCCAGGGGGCCTGACCCGTTCCCTGCCTGATTGACGCCGGGCGCCTTTGACACTATCATAATACGCAGCAGGTCAACCACGGAGAAACCAGATCCCGGCAAGGGGGTACTATGCATCCTAAAACCGCTCGCATGCCCCTGGCCGGTTGCCTGGCGATTTGGCTGGCTATGGGTTCCCTGTCGTTAGCGGCCCCGCCACAGAAGAAAATAGCCGATCTCAAGTTCTCCGGCGCCCTCTTTGAAGCGGACCCAGCAGTGTCCGGTTAGGAAATTGCATGCGGTTGTCCTGCCCACCTCACCCCAACCCTCTCCCCCCGAAGCGGGGGGAGAGGGAGTAGGAGATGTCGCCGGATTTAGTAACCATAAGGCATTAAATCGGTTCCACTTTTTCCCCTCTCCCC
>JAHIKF010000316.1 GCA_018897875.1 Pseudomonadota bacterium
CTGAAAGCTCTAAACTAAAAGGAACCATATGCCGGATGCCTGGCCTAAATCTGCCCTTCGGGGCCTGTTCCGCTGGTACCTCAGCCAATTCCCCCTGCGGGACGGCAAGGCTTTTTTTTATGAGCGCCTTCATGCCGGGCTGACGCCAGCGGACCGTTATGCCGTGGTCCGGCTGGACAAGGGCTTCCGCATGAGGCTGGACTTAGCCGATCCCGAACAGTTGAAGGTCTATTTCTACGGGCATTACCACGAGCGCTACGAAGCCGATCTGGTGCAGCGGCTCCTGGGGGGGGATGACGTTTTCTGGGATGTGGGCGCCAACGTGGGCTACTTTACCCTGGTGGCGGCCACGGCCCTTAAAAACCGCGGCCGGATCATCGCGTTTGAGCCGGGGAAGAATGCCTATGCCCGGCTGACCGAGAACCTCGCCTTGAATCCCTACCGGAATATTCAGACCTTTCCCGTGGCCGTCGCCGATCGGGAGGGTGAGGCGGTGCTCCATCTGGCCGGGGACATTGCCGACAGCAGCGCCAATCTCTACCAGGCCGCCCAGGCCCAGGCCGGCCAGGAGGTCTGCCGGACGGTGGCTCTGGACCACTTTCTTAGGGAAGAGAATTTACCCCCTCCCGATCTTATCAAGCTGGACGCCGAGGGGGCGGAGCTAGCCGTGCTGCAGGGGGCCGCAGGGCTCATCAATGACTCACCCCCCCTGTTGTTGATGGAAATGGAAGAAAAAAACCTCCTGGCCGCGGGAGCCAGCAAAGCCGCAGTAGCGCAATTCCTTATCGGCTGCGGCTACCGGGCGGCGCACCTCAGAAAGGGGCGGTGGTACGCCACCGCCGACCCGGCGGGCGTCAAGGGCCGGAACATCTTCTGGTTCAATCCCGGGGTGGCGTCCCACCGTGACAAAGCGGCGCGTCTGCCGGTACAGGGTAAATATCTATAATTTTTCGCCAGTTGGTAAGTTTGGATATAGAGCGGTGATCATTAAGAGCACAATTGATCATACCCTGAACTCGGGAGACAGAGATTAAAATGACTCAGATCGGGGGTTCACCGAAACGGAGGGGCAACCTGATGGTCACGGTGGTACCCTGTCCAACCTCGCTTTCCAAGTTAATGGTTCCCCGGTGTTCGTCGATGATCTGACGCACAAAGACCATGCCCAGACCGGTCCCACCAACCTTGGTGGTAAAATAGGGTTCAAAGATTCTGGTCAGTACCTCAGGGGCCATCCCCCGGCCCGTATCCTGAATCACCAGGCTGGCGTGGCTCATATCCACCGCGGTGGTAACGTGAATCTCCCCCTGGGCGGAGGTGGCTTCCAGAGCATTGCGCACCAGGTGGGCTATTGCCACCTTGAAGAGATGTTTATTCACCTGGGCGTAGGCGGGATAAGGATGGAACCCGGTCACCAGGTGAACGCGCCTGCGTTCGAAAACTGCATGCTGCATTTCCAAGATGCCCCGGACAATCTTATTCAGGTCTTCCTGGGAAAAAAATGACTTCTTGTCCTGGGCCAGGTTCTCAAAGCGCTCGACCATCTGCTCCAAGTGTTTGGCGGCCTCGGCGATGGCCAGGGCCCAGTTACGGGCGGGATCATCCGGAGCTGTTTTTTTGAGCAGGCGATTGCTGAAGCCGCCGATGATATGGAGCGGGTTGCGAATGCCGTCCGCGATCCCCAGGGCCATTTCGGACATGGTCCGTTCCATCACCAGGGCCTCCATCTCCTTGTTGAGCGTCAGAATTTCATGGCTGGTGGCTTCCATATGCTGATGGTCGGCTTTCATGCGGCGGTATAATTTCTGGATATTATGGAAAAAGAGAGTGACCGAGGCGATGACGATGGAAAGGATGGCGTTCAAACCGCCACTGTAAGGCCGCACCTGGTCCCACAAAGCTCGGTGACCGGCAAAGACCAGGATATGTCCTATGATATGCCCCAACGCCCGGGATACGCCAAAGGCCACCAAAGCCAGACTGAGCCAATAGAGAAAAAGCCACAAGGCATTTTCCGGGTCATGGGCCAGCAGTTTCCGTGAGTTGATAAAGGCGGCCCAACTTAGCAGCAACACCATTGCTGAACCCAGAATATCCACGAACAGAAGGGGGAAAATAGGCAAGGTAATCATAGCTCCCCCACCTCCTGCTCCCGTCTGAACGCCCGGATGCCCAAGTACAAAAATATGAAGGCCGGCACCAGGAGCAGGTGATCCAGTTTGGTGAAATAAGTTACCCAGTTGCCGAGATTGGCCATACGCAGCTGTTGGGACCAACTCCCCGGCACCCCGGTAATTTGGGCTTGGAAAAACAGGGCGAATAATTGCCCTATGAAACAGTCGAAATTCCACAAAGCAAAAAACACGCTGGCCCACACCAGCAGGCGAAAGCCCCGATGTTGATGCAATTTACCCTGCTTGAGTTCGTAGATGAAGAAAAGCATGGCGAGCATGAAAAAAAGGTAGGAAAACTGGCGGACGAAAAACGCTTCCCGGGGATCCCAGTGTGGTATAAAGGCCAGTGCGGACGAGGGGAGGATCAGCGACCCCAACAGAAACCCAACCAACCAAGGCAGTATCCGGGAATACCTATATCTCAGGCTCGACCTTTCCTGTTTCATGCCTTTACTCCAACCTGCGCCATTATCCGAGATTTTGCAGCAGCCTTAGCTGTGTCTGTCCCAAATTGCTGGTTGGGATACCTTTTGCCGATTTTCATCCCGGAAAATGCGTCTATTTTCGACAGCAAGCCATTTTATGAGAAGCATGATAGCACAAAATTCCCCAAATTCCAGTCATAGCCAGCCATCGATTATCCCGAGCAGTATTTATTCGTGGCCAAGAAACCCAAACCAGCACAGTTCAGCAGTGATGAGCCGATGGAGAAGCTGATGAAATTTTTTGCTCTGAAAATAGATATTAGCTTCGCTAACTATACACACTTCACAATATGTTGCGACATCCTCTCTGTTGATGGTTTCCCCCCGGCAGGCTGGCGCAAAAAAAAAGCGGGGGAGGTTAATCCCCCGCTTCGGGATAGGGAACTGCGGTCAAGGGGTTAGCGGGCCGCGGCCTTGGGCAGTTTTTGCCGATGGGACATGCAATTGCGGCAGGGAGGCGTCTCCGGCATGATCTCCAGGCGGCGCGGCTGCCGGTTATCGAGCCTCGTTGAGCCGGACTGCCTGGGGGCTTATACGAAGTTGCAGTCAAAAGACATTGAATATTCATGTCATTCTGAACGGAGCACAGCGGAGTGAAGAATCTCGGCGGATCAAAAAGAGAGATTCTTCACTGAGCTCAGAATGACAAATAATAGTCTTTTGATTGCTTTTTGGTATTAAAATAGACCGATCAGCATCTTGGCGCCCATAACGAAGAGGAGGAGGGCGAAGATCCGCTTGAGTTTGCCGACGGGCAGGCTGTGGGCCAGACGGACGCCCAGGGGCGCGGTGAATACACTGGCGGCGACGATGCCGGCCAGGGCCGGCAGATACACATACCCCAGACAGTAAGCCGGCAGACCGGCAGCGCCAAGCCCGTTGACGATGTAGCCCACCGTTCCGGCGACGGCAATGGGGAAGCCGATGGCCGCTGAGGTGCCGATGGCCTCGTGGACCGTTACATTACACCACACCATGAAGGGTACCGACAGCGACCCGCCGCCGATCCCCACCAGGGCGGACACCGCCCCGATGCCGTTGCCGACGCCGAACATGCCCAGGGGTCCGGGCAAGCCCCGGGTCGGCTTGGGTTTGGTGTTAGTCAGCATCTGAAACCCCATATAAAAGAGGAAGACGACAAAGACGCCTTTGAGCAAATTGGTGGACATTCGAGCCGCCAGGCACGCACCGAGAAAGGTCCCCGTCAGGAGCGGCCCTCAAGAGAGACGATCCGGCCAGGCACAAGGACACAGTCCCATCCCGTTAAAGTCCAAATTTGCCGGGTAGGTTGGAAATAAAGTTGGAAATTAATCTTGATGGGAAAAGAAAAGGGGTCAGGGAATAGCCTAACCCCTTGAAATTCTGTGGTGGGCGATGGGCGACTCGAACGCCCGGCCTTTGGTTCCGGAGACCCAATGGATTGCTTTACCTCCTTTTACCCTATCATTTTATAACCTACTGATTAAGAACAATTACCAGGCAACCAATTTCTCTTGACTTACCCTTTTATACCCCTATAATCAAATAAAATGTTGGGGATAGTGTTGGGGGCGATTCCCTTTGGTTTTACCAGAAAAGACCTTTGGTCTCAGCAGGAGATAAAGAGCCATGCCTAAGCAGCAAAGATATAAGACGAATTATCCGGGAGTTTTTTTCATTGAGGGAACCTCTGCTGGCGGCAAGTCGGAGCGGATATATTACATAGTCTACCGGAAACACGGAAAGCTCATCGAGGAGAAGGCCGGACGGCAATTTAAGGACGATATGATCCCAGCCAGAGCCTCTAAAGTTCGCACCCAAAGAATCGAGGGGGACCTTCCTACTAACCGGGAAAGGCGGGAAGCGGCCAATCAGTCCCAGGAGCTCTGGACTATTAACAGACTGTGGGAAGAATACATTGGCAATAGGCCCATGAAAGGCATCGCCCAGGACAGGTGCCGGTTTGAAAAATATATTCAACTCGTTTGGGGGAACAAAGAACCCCATGAAATCTTGCCCTTGGAAGTTGACCGGCTGCGGCTTCGATCTTTAAAGGACAAGGCGCCGCAAACCGTAAAAAATACCTTGGCCCTACTCCGGCGAATCGTCAATTTTGGTGTCAGGAAGCGTCTCTGCCAGTCTCTCACCTTCACGATAGAAATGCCCAATGTCAACAATCTCAAGACTGAGGACCTCAACCCCGAGCAGCTAACCGCCCTACTGGAGGCCATTGAACAGGACCCAAATATCCAGGCCTCCAACTTCATGAGGATGGTCCTGTTCACCGGGATGAGGCGGGGGGAACTGTTTAAACTCAGGTGGGAGGATGTCGATTTTGACCGTGGTTTTATTCATATCCGTTGGGACCCTAAGGGAGGCCAGGACCAGAAAATCCCTCTAAACCAACCCGCCAGAGATTTATTGCAGAATCACCCCCGCAGCGGCAGCGCCTATGTCTTCCCGGGGCGTGGCGGCAGGCAACGGGTGGACATCAATAAACAAGTGAATCGCATCAAGAACCAGGCCGGACTACCAAAGGACTTCCGGGCTCTCCACGGCCTCCGCCATGTCTATGCATCCATGTTAGCCTCTTCCGGGCAGGTCGACCTTTTCGTCCTGCAAAAACTGTTGACCCACAAGAGCGCCGCCATGACACAACGTTATGCTCACCTTCGGGATGACGCCCTAAAACAAGCCTCAAACATTGCAGGAGCTATAATTAAAAAAGCGACGAATTGCATAGGAAATAACAAGTTAGATGAATTGAGAAAAAATAAGTAATATTTAATCGAGGAGATTATAATACTCCGAAATTAAATTTTATTGTATCTGGACACTTTTCAAGTATTAACTTTTGAACCAGAGGAATATTTATGTCAAAATCTCGATGGATTTCAGGCGAAGACTTAATGAAAGATTGGGAAATCAAAGAGCTTGAGCTCTTTGACATAGTACAAAATGGGTTACAACCACACGATATTCTTTGTGAGCCAATTCATCCACCAGATATTTCTGAGAAATTAGATTGCTTGAGAAGTTATGAGAATGAATTAAAATGGTTAAATATGGCATCTGTTGATGCATCAAAAAAAATTGAATCATTAACAATAATTAATGAACGCAATAAAAGATTAACTAAATTACCGAAATTGATTGCGGGAATTAACCATGACTTGTCAAGATGTAACAAATATTCGTGGAATAATTATGATCTCCCAAAAACGATAGATGAAGCTAAAAAAATCTATGATTTATTGAAAGGCTCTTTGTTTTTAAAAACTGATATTAATTCTTATAAAGAAACCATGAAAGAAACTTTGACAGCCAACGTAATAGTATTTCTTTCCACTCCACAGCTTCATGCAGAAGTAGAAATGCTTTATAAGGGGGCCAAGCGAACAGAGCTTTTAAGTGATAAATTACGGGAAGCTCTTATACAATACTTTCGGCAAAACAGAGAAGACTTTAAAATACTAAAAGAGGAATACCTGGTACATTTAGAAATTCTGTCTATAAGTATGAGCAATGCGAGGCGTGATATTATAGGTCCGATACTCCCCGTAGTCGTGAATGGGAAAGGATGGAGCGTTTATTCCAAAGAACCTCTTTATGCGGAATACAAGAACTACAAGCGACAAGCGACAAGCGACAAAATTCCGACAAAGCAAAATAAACCTATTATTCGGTAGTTACAATTCGACAAAGTGAGTTTGAGTCGGGACAAAGTAAAAAGAGGTATGTTATAGTCTTCGCAGAACATGCGAAGGCTTTTTTTATTTCAGTGAAAGGAGGAATTAATTGGAATGAACAGAAAAGTTAACGATATAGAAGCTGCGAGGTTGATGGGTCTCGCTGCACAGACACTAAGAAATTGGCGGCACTTAAGAAGGGGTCCGAAATATTTAAAAATGGGCCGGGTGGTTCGGTACGATTTGTTGGATATATACGAATTTTGTAAGCTGCACACGATCAATTTCGAGCAGATTGAAGATGGCAAGTAGACAAAAAGTCTTCACCGACATTGAAACGATACAATGCCAGGTTGGAGAAACAATAGCAACCCTTCAAGGTCACTGTGTTTTCGACGGGATAGATGATTGTCCCAGCCATGAAGAGGACTTCTCAAGCCAAGACCTGTTGCAGGCGATTGCAGCTGATGAGGATGGAGACGCCTGGTTATTTGTAGAGCTGCAGAAAGGCCACTTCGTCTTCGATCATGCGGCTGGAAGGTGGTACGAATGAAATGGCCAATTTTGGCAGGAGGACACCACTAAGAGGGTGGTCGCTGCTGTGGAAGGCCTCATCGAAATTTATGGTAACGAGGCCTTGAAGCAGGCTGGTCTGAGTACAGAAGCTGAAAAGGGTGGTCAAACGGAAAAGGCCGAGAGACACGCTAAGGGACAAAAAGCAATCAACAAACGGATTCGGGAGTTGCATAAAATTAGCAGGAAAACCAACATATTAAGATTAGCTTCAGTGGACTGGAGTCAAACGGGGCTGGAGCCCCTATCTCTTGCTGGTCATGAATGGGACGCCGATCCCTGGCTGCTCTGCTGCCGGAACGGGGTTATCGACCTCCGCACCGGGGATTTTCGACCTGGCCGTCCAGAAGATTACATCAAGGTTGCGGCTCCAACTGAATGGCAGGGATTATGTTGTCCGGCACCCATTTTGGAAAGATTTCTCAATGAAATTTTCAATGGTTATACCGATCTCATTTCCTATGTCCAAAGATTACTGGGGATGGCCCTCATAGGTTTATCCGTAGAGCATGTTTTTTTTATCATGTGGGGCAGGGGCCGTAATGGGAAGAGCACCTTGCTTGAGATATTGGGATTCGTGCTGGGTGATCTCGCCGGGCCAATTGAGGCGGAAATGCTTCTTGACCAGGGCCGGAACAGGCGGAGCGGGGGGCCGACGCCTGACATTATGTCGCTACGGGGGAGGCGCCTCGTCTGGGCCAGTGAAACCGGGGAGAGCAGAAAGTTGAACCCTGGAAAACTCAAATGGATGACAGGGGGCGATACACTGACGGGCCGTGAAATGTATGGCCGGAGACAGGTGTCTTTCAGGCCCACGCACACGCTTTTTTTACTGACAAACCACCGGCCCCAAGCTCCTGCTGATGACTATGCCCTCTGGCAGAGGATACATCTGATCCCCTTCACCCAAGCCTTTGTGGCAAACCCTCAGTCAGATTCTGAGAGGATAGCCGACCGCGGGCTACCTGAAAGGTTGAAGACTGAAGCTTCGGGGATTTTAGCCTGGTTGGTCAATGGCGCCCTTAGGTATCGGCGGGAAGGGTTAAACCCGCCACCCATGGTGTTGCAGGCAACCCAGGACTACCAAGAGGAAGAAGATGACGTGGGCCGCTTCATCGATGAGCGATGCATTCAGACGGATGATGCTCGAGTCCGGGCGTCAGAGCTCTATGACGGATACAAGCGGTGGAGTGATGATAATGGACTAACCCCTATGTCTAATCGCAAGTTCCCAGAAAGAATAATGGAGAGATTTGTAAGGGTAATCACTCGCCATCGGTATTATTTGGGCATTGAACTGCATAGGAGGTTCTCATAAGCCCGTGGGTTAACCGTAATATGGAAAGTTCGGGAAGGGCTGGCCTCTATGCCCGCCGCCCTCCCGGTTAAGTAAAAAAAGACAGACCTTACGAGGATTTTCGAAGGAGAATCCAAAATGCAGCAGTTGCAGTAGTTGCAGTAGTTTTGTCACAACTTTTATAAAATTAATTTTTCTATTTTTCTATAGGAGTTTTATGACAGTATTGCTGCAACTGCTGCAACTGCTGCAGATAGGGGTATGAAAATGTCTATTCTTGACCTGCTAAGGGAAGATGGGTGCGACCCTATTTATATGGCTTCCACCAATGGTGGAGAATACAAGGGCCCTTGCCCTTATTGTGGAGGGGAGGACCGCTTTTGCGTTTGGCCCCACGAAGGGAATACTGGTCGGTATTGGTGCCGGCAATGTGAAAAGCAGGGAGATGCCATTCAGTATCTTCGGGAATCCAGGAGAATGACCTTTCAGGGCGCCCGTGCCCTCTTAGGCATATCCAAAAGATGGGTAGGGTTGAAATCCAGAGAAGGGCGAAAGGCCCCCTGGATCCCACGTGAGGTCATTGCACCCAGTCCCACCTGGCAAAAGAAAGCCCGGGAACTCATCAAAAAAACTGAAAAGCATTTGTGGTCCAGTGAAATCGCTTGCAAGCAAGCCCGCCAGTGGCTGAAGCGTCGGGGGCTTTCAGCAGAAATTATCAGAGAAGCTAATTTGGGCTGGCTGTTGGAAGATATGTGGGAGTCGAGAAGTAAATGGGGTCTTGATGATCGGATCGAGGGTGGCAAGCGCAAAAAGCTTTGGATACCCTCTGGCCTGGTAATCCCTTATGTCCGAGGAGAGGAGGTTATAAGGCTCCGGATAAGACGTCCTGACCCAGCGGATGACCCCAAATACTATCTCCTTCCTGGTAGCGATACCAGACCCATGCTCTGGCCGCCAGAGAACAAGATTTACACAGTGGTGGAGTCTGAGCTCGACGGCTTATTGCTTAGGCAAGAAATCTCCGACCTGGCAGGAATTATTGCCCTGGGGTCGGCACAAAAAAGGCCAGACCAGGAGGTCCACAAGGCCTTGAGCCGAGCGGGCCTGATCCTTGTTGCCCTGGACAGTGATGAGGCTGGGACCCAAGCAACCTGCCGGTGGTGGCTGAGGCAATACGAGCAGGCCAGGTGGTGGCCCATACCCATGCAATACGGTAAAGACCCCACGGAAGCAAAGGAGGCGGGGTTGGACCTGCGCTCCTGGATTGAGGCGGGCCTGACCCAGCCCATAAGAAGGACAGAAGAGAAGCAC
>JAHIKF010000317.1 GCA_018897875.1 Pseudomonadota bacterium
AGCACCTGCCCCGTTATCTGGCGGAATTTTGTTACCGCTTTAATCGACGCTTCTGGGAACCCCAAATGTTTAACCGGATGATCACTGCGTGTCTTAATGCTCAAACCGTTACCTTTTCGGAGCTAAGGCAATAAGCGTATAGATTTAAGTTCGGAGGGGGGATATCCGAATTATAAAGGAGAAACAGACAAAACCGTCTGCCGCCTTATCTCCCCATAAGCGGCTCCACAAGAGAAAAGATCAGGAGTTGCCCCCCGGCCGCGAGGGCGGAATGCACTCCATTGCGAGATTAACTTTTGTCCCCAAAGCGCTATTGTACGCTCTCGGCCGACAAACCTCTGATAGAGCCGCAAGAGGATCAGCTGGGGTATGCTCTCTTTGCCAAACATCTGGCCTTCTCCTTAACTAAAATGATCCCGGCCGAGGGATTTGTGGTGGCTATCTACGGCCCCTGGGGCTCGGGCAAAACCACCCTGTTAAATTTTCTCTTTTATTATTTTAAAGAAGCTCCTGTGGATGAGCAGCCCATCATCGTGCCCTTCAACCCCTGGTGGTTTTCCGGCCACGAAAAGCTGGCCAAGCATTTCTTTGACCAACTCCAGGCCTCCCTGGCCACCAGCGATGTCGACATGGCTAGGTTGCAGGGCAAAATCGCCGAGTTTGCCGACATGGTGTCGGAGTTACCCTCCAGCATCCACATTCCTTACATTTCCATCGGCAAAATTGCGGTGGAATTTACCCCCTTAAAATCTTCCGTTAAAAACGTCATCAAACTGAAAATGGAAATCGCCGATGAACTCCGCAAGCAACCCCGGCGGATTTTCGTCACCGTGGACGACATCGACCGCCTCAATCCCGAAGAGATCCGGCAACTCTTCGGGGTAATCAAATCCGTGGCCGATTTCCCCAACGTCGTTTATCTCCTCACCTTCGACAAAAGAGTGGTGATCGAGGCCTTGAGAGAATCCCAGGGTATTTCCGGGGAAAACTACCTGGAAAAAATTGTCCAATTTCCCTTCGAACTGCCCTTGCCCGACCGCTCTTCCCTCTACCGTTTGCTCTTTGCCAGGCTGGAAGGCATCATGGCGGGCACGCCGGAAGGACTCTTTGACCAAACCTATTGGGGCAATGTCTTCATGCGGGGGATTGAACACTTCATCAGCACCCCCCGCAAGATCAATCTGCTGACCAATACGCTGAGCGTCACCTACCCCGCCGTCCAGGGTGAAGTGAATCCCGTGGATTTTATCGGCATCGAGACCCTGCGCATCTTCTGTCCCGAGGCCTATAACATGATCCGGACTTATCCGGAAAAATTCACCGGCCGGGAATGGGTGGCCAGTAAGATCGACCAACTGCGGACCTTTCAGGAATCCTGGGTCACCCAGGTCGCCGAGGGCAATCGGGAAGCGGTCCGGGGACTGCTGTCGCAGCTCTTTCCCAAGCTGGGAGAAATGTGGGGGGATCTGGGGTTCGAGGCCGGCAATGAGGCTACCTGGCGCAAGCAACTCCGCATCTGCAGTCCGGATATCTTTCCCATATTTTTCCATCTGGCCCTGCCCCAGGGAGACATCTCCAATGCCGAGATCATGGTTATCTTATCCCTGGCCGACAACCCCGAGGAGTTTTCGGGCCGCCTGCTGGAGCTGGCAGCCCAGGTTCGACCCGATGGCTTCACCCGCCTCCATGCTTTCCTGGACCGGGTGACGGATTATACCGGCAAGGAGATTGCCGTCGAGTCCATCCCGTCGATTTTCCTCAGCCTCTTTGATGTAGGCGATCAGTTTATCCGGCCCGAAGATGAAGGCTCCGGTAAGCTTCCCATCGGCAACGACCAGCGTGTGGCCCAGATCATCTTGCAACTCCTGCGGCGCCTGCCGTGGGACAGCCGCTTTGACTCCCTGCAGCAAGCCATCACCCAGGGCCGGGCAATTTTTACCAGCGCCAAGATCGTCATGGAGCTGCGCAAACTCAACGACAAGCCTGCCGGCGAGGCGCGGCCCCAGCCGGAAGCATTGATCCGTCAAGGCGATCAGGCCGGCCTGGAAAAGTTGGTGCTGGTCAAGGTGCGGAACGCCGCCGCCGACGAGTCCCTTCTCCAGTGCCCCAAACTCCCCGAAATCTTAGCTTTGTGGCAAAACCTGGCCGGCAATGCCGAACCCGTAACCTGGGTGAATAAAGTGGTGCGCGACGACCGCAACTTAGCAATTCTCTTGGAAAAATTTATGCAAAAGGACTTCAGTCATTCCATGATCCAGGTGGACGGTGAGTCCCGATACCGCCTCACCCAAACAGCCCTGACGCCTTTTCTGGATCCGGGGAGCATTCTGGACCGGACCCGTACCCTGATGGAGAGCGAATGGCTCGGCCAACCGCAGCAAGATGCGCTCCGCCAATTCATCAAGGACTACAAACCCAAAGGCCAGTAGAATTTTTTCCGGTCCCGGCTGCGACCTTGCCTGCGACTACCTGGCCTATTCCCGCCAAGTCAATCGTTCTGAAAGCACATCCGATGGTCTCATGCCAACGATCATTTCCTGGCGTACACCACGAAGCATGAAAATATGGAACAGCCGGCCTCGGCGGTTTTAAGAGGAATTATGGCGGGTAGTGCCCGCCCTACAGACCGGCCGCTGGCGCGTCAATGAGTGTCGTGGCTGAAAGCTGATCGCTGAAAGCTGATAGCTTTTCATATAAAGGGATAACCGGGAGGCGCGAATCGGCGGGTCCGCCTTTATCCGGGGCCGGTCCAGGGGGAGAAACAGCTTTGAGAGGCT
>JAHIKF010000318.1 GCA_018897875.1 Pseudomonadota bacterium
CCATAGCAGTGTTTGTGGTAACCTCCCACCCATTGGGTTTAGGTTGAGCAAAGCCAGTAGCAACCATTTGCTCCGTCATATCAATATGTTACCACATAGTCGCATAACGTGCAAGATATAAATCGATCATGTTAGGTTAGATTAATCTGCATGAGATGGTGAACGATAGGTTTCAATTCCTATAACCTATCGTTTAAATGACCAAATATTACTCCGAAACAGTGTCTTAGACGGATCGGTATAAACACCTTCCGCTCCTCACAGTCCCTCCACCGGGGGGCAGGGGTCGGGCTTGCCAACCTTCAACTTTTATACCAAAATTCTTTATCCAATAGCAAGTTTCTGCTATCTATCCACCCTTATACAATCCTTTCAAGTGGGTTGATATGGATATCTTAGATATATCTAAGACCCTGGCGACAATTAAAGTTTTAGTCCCAAGTTTCGGATTGAATCTTATCTCGATTTGATGGTTGTCAGCTCAAATCCTGGTCATTATATTTTAAGGTTGCTGCAAAAGGCCGCCGGTGCTTCAGGGCCGGAGAAGTAATGACGTTGCTAAAGACGGGGCGGCAATCCGGAGGGCTTGGGGGATTATCGCCACTTCTAGGGGGGTGAGGCCCTCCAACTCCCCCTCCGCTTCCACATAAGCCGGGGGCTCGGCGTTAATCTTGATATGGCCGGCGTAAGCCGCGGTAATCCGTGGGTGGTCCAGATGTTTGCCGGTGTAGAGTCTGGGAAAGATGGTCACCAACTCCAGGCGGCTTAACTTTTGGGCCAGGACCACTTGAAAATGGCCGGCTTGGGGCGATGCCCCCGGGGTTATCATCAGGCCGCCCCCGAAATAGCGCCCCAGCCCGAAAACCACCACCGCCGCGTCCGTCGAAAGGCCGCGGCCGTCCAGCGATCCCGTTATGCGGTGATGGGTCAGCCGGGCCAACTCCTGGATGCCGCTGAGGAAGTAACCCGTTTTGCCCGGCAGGCGCAGGCGTTGTTGCCGGAAACAATTGATGACCCGGGCATCGAAACCCAGGCCCAGGACATTGACGAAAACCCGGACTCGGGGGTGGCCGTCAAACCCCTGGAGGCGCACCAGCCCCAGGCTCACCGTCAGCGTTGCCTGCCCCAGGGCGGTCATCACCTGGTCCCGGAGGGTCTGCCCCAGGTCAAAACTGCGCACGTAATCGCAGCCGGTGCCGAAGGGGACCACCCCGACGCTGGGCAGCGGCCCCTGCGGTTCCCACCACAAGCCGTTCACCACTTCCAGCAGGGTGCCGTCGCCGCCCACTGCCACTACCCGGTCAAACCCCTCCCGGCGGGCTCGGGCTGCCAGGGTTTCGGCCTGGCCCGGCCATGCGGTCCACCAGGTGGCCACGTTGGCCCCAGGCTGTCCCAGAGAGGCCAGGAGGCGGGGCCAGTCGCGGCGCGCCCGGCGGTAGCCGGCGGTGGGGTTAACTATGGCCACGGTTTTCATGGGTGTCCCTTGAGAAGGGTGGAAACCGGTTCGGGATGCGGCGCAGGGCCAAAAGGCGGCCGACAATTTGTTGCCGGCCGCCGGCAACTTGACTGCGGCTATCTTACCAGATTTTGGCGAAGACTTTGCGGGAAAAGTTGGGTTTAAGAGCCGGATTGGTAGCCGCTGTGGACTGTCCGCGAATGTGGGGCTGATCGGTTATCCCCTCCTTGTCTGGACATGCTCAAGACTTGACCAGACAACTTCTCCATAGAGGTTCAAAATCATCTGACCTGATTTCTTTTTCGAGTTTCGCAACGTTGGCCCCCGCCAAAACCACATTTCATCATGTAGGTCATATCTGGTGTCTTTGCCGACTGACAATAAGAATAGGACCTGGCAAGTTAACCGATAGATGCAGGCGATCCTACCACACTCGGCCCGGGCATGCGGACCTGGCGCGGAATTTTCCTCCGGCGGGCCAATAGCGGGTGGTGCTCAGGGGAGGGTAATAGGTAAGTGACACCCGAAGAATCTGCTCAAGAGAGGCGGGGGGGCGGCGAAAGAATAACTTCTGAAAAATTTAGTTTGTGCTATCATGCATTTTCAATTAAGTTGGAGAGAATTTTAGCCTTGAACTCGGGAAGAGAGGTGCCCGAGACCATTTTTTTCTCCGCTGGCTAAGGTTGCTGTATAATCTCGGAGCCAATGTTGTATTAACCTAACATGATCGATTTATATCTTGCACGTTATGCGACTATGTGGTAACATATTGATATGACGGAGCAAATGGTTGCTACTGGCTTTGCTCAACC
>JAHIKF010000319.1 GCA_018897875.1 Pseudomonadota bacterium
CCATTTCCAGGCCCGGGACGCGGTTTTGGAGCAACGCGGGTCCACCACCGCGATCTTCATGCCGTGGTTGACCTGGCCGTCGGTGAGCTTGACGGCGCGCAGCGGCGGGCCGTAGTTGGCCTCATAGGGATTGGCGCCCACGAAGATGATGAACTCGGCGTTACCCGTGTCCGCCTGCCAGTAGAACTTTTTGCCGTCGGTGAATTTGCCCTCGACAAACTGTTCGCTCATGGCCTTACAGGTGAAATAGAGGGAGCCCTGGCAGACGGTGGTGTGGCCGTGGGTGTTCGCTGACCCCATGGCGGTGCCGGCCAGCCGTTTCAAAAGTTCGGCCCGCCCGGCTTTCAGGCGGCCCCAGTAAAGGCAGAATTGGTTGTTCTTGGGCCCCAGGTCGGGGTGTTCGGGATCGATGAGATACTTCAGGTTATCGGCGTGCTTCTCCTTGAAGGCCGCCAGTTCCATCTTCTTGGCCGCCACCTCCTTGGCATCTGCGGCCAGGGCCTCGGCGATCTTGGGGTCCCGGAGCACGCAAATATCTTTCAGGCCGTCCACCTGGCCCTCGCCGAAGAGGTTGCCGCCCTGAACAATTTCATTGATGGCCTGATCAAAGGAGACGCTCTGCCACTGGTTTTCGCCGCGCTTGCCGGCCCGTTTGAGCACCTTGACCACGCGATAAGGGTCGTACAGGGTCTGGATTCCGGCCTGGCCCTTGGGGCAGAGAGAGCCTTCGATGGTGGCGGCTTCGGCAAATGGGGTCTTATAGTCGATGTGAGGCGTCAGGGTCCAGGGGCTATAGGGATTGCCGTCAATCTTGGCCACCAGTCCGTCCACGATCTTGACCTTGATGCCGCAGTTGGTATTGCACTGCTGGCACACCGAATAAATCTGGTTCTCCGGCAGGTGCTGGATGTAGGCGTCGCCCACGTCGAAAACGAAAGGTCGCTTGCCCTGGCTCGCCAGGGCAAAGCGCACCAGGTATTGGGACACGGCCAGGGAACCGCCCAGCAAGGCCGAACACTTGAGAAAGTGCCGCCGGTCCATCTTGTCGTTCAGAAGAGGAAAGGCCTCTCCTGCCGGTGTCTTTTCAGCCTGGTTAGACATGCTCTTCTTCTCCTTTACCCGCAGAGATTACCGGCAGCCAGCGGGAACCCAACAGAAAGGCCAACAATCCCAGGGAAAAGACCCATAGACTGACCAGCCACTCGTTCAAGTTCGGGAAATACTGATCGGTCCTGAGACGCCAATGAAAGAAGGTGGCTTCCAGGCCTTCCAGTTTGTAAACCGCCTGGTCCGGGATGACAAAATTCAAGCGCACCGCAATGAAGGTGATCATGATGAGAAAACAGGCCCAGGCCACGGCCTTCGTACTCTGGTGGTGCACAGCCAATAGGTAAAGGGGGATAGCGCTGCCCAATACCACGTGGAAGATCCAGAACACCCACCAGTAGGAGCCGAAGGCGATGATGTCCAGGCTGGTTCTATTCATGATGACTCCGGTGTTGTAGCCCACAAAAAACTGGAGGAGTTCCAGGAAGAGAAAGACCACCAGGAGGAAACGCACCACATGTCCCAGATAGTGCACCAGTTCATCATCGATCTTAAAGACATAGGTGAGAAAGGTGATGAGCGCCCCGCCGGACAGGAGCGCGGTCACGATGAACAGGAGCGGCGTGAGGGCGCCGTTCCAGATGGGCCGGTTCAGCAAGATTGCGAAGATGGCGCCGTTGACCCCATAAAAGATGAGTCCCACCGGGAGGCTGATGATGGAGAGGAGGCGCACCTGCCGGTGGTCGGCCACCCGGTCGGCGTCACTGAAAGAGGTCTTGCCGAAGCTCAGAAACTGATAAATTTTGCGCCCCGGCCGTTCTTCCTCCTGGGCCCACTGAATGAGGTTCTCCCGTAAGAGATAGAAACACTCCAGGAGATAAATCACCAGCATGGCGTTGGTGAACACGATCATCCAAAAGATCATGGAGGTGAAACCGGGACTGATCAGCAAGCGGTAAACCCTGAATAAATGGCCCAGGTCAAAGCTGATGATGATGACTTCGCAGGTGAGAGCCACGAGCACGGTAAAGGCCGAGAGGGGTCCGATGGGAGCGAAGATCTTGACTCGAAAGACGTAGGTCAGGATGGTGATGAGGAAGGCGCCGGCGGTGAGTCCCAGGAAGAAGAGATAAACCGCCACC
Organism: Pseudomonadota bacterium; assembly: GCA_018897875.1. Classification (GTDB taxonomy): domain Bacteria; phylum Desulfobacterota; class Desulfobaccia; order Desulfobaccales; family 0-14-0-80-60-11; genus 0-14-0-80-60-11. Next base: position 2,190 of record JAHIKF010000319.1, read on the forward strand.
CACAAACCCCAAGGCACGTAGGAACCCAAAGCCGTTACTTTTTTACCCCAGATCAACACGCTGATCACGCCCCACGAACCTATCACCAACCCGGCGATGGCCAGCGTTACCAGTATTTTGAATAAGCGGTTGTCATTCATGCTGTGTCCCCTTTACTTCAAGTAATATACCGATGGCTGGGTGCCCAGTTCCTCTTTGAGACGGAAGATGCGGGGAGAGCCCAACAGCTCAAAGAGGAGGCTGTCCGGGTCGGTTCGGTCCCCGAAGAAGGTGGCCCGGCCCACACAACTGGTGACGCAGGCGGGTAACATGCCTACCTTCAAGCGGTGCAGGCAAAAATGGCATTTCCTGGCGTTGCCCACCGGCGAGCCGCCGTTGCGGTCAGGCCACTTCATCCCGTATTCCGCCGCCGGATGCAGTTCATAGTCGTTGCCGGCGGTTTTCCGCCCGACGAGCTTCCCCGGTAAGTCCGGGGTGTTGTCGGTGTACCATTCGCCGAAATCCGAGGTGCGGGCGGCATAGGGACAGGCCACCAGGCAGTAACGGCAGCCGATGCAGCGATTGTAGTCGATGATCACCGCACCCTGCTCGTTTTTCCAGGTCGCGGTCACCGGGCAGACTTTGGTGCAGGGGGGATTCTGACAGTGAACGCAGGGCCGGGGCACAAACCGGCGCCGGACCATGGGATAGTGGCCCACCTCCTCCTCCAGCACCACCCGGTAGACCACCCCTGGGGGCAGCTTGTTTTCCGCCACGCACCCCAAGGTGCAGGCATGGCAGCCGATACAGCGGGCGAGGTCGATCACCATGCCCCATCTGATGTCTTCCGGTTTCTTCTGGCTGGCCCGCTTGAGGTCACGCTGCATGCGGATCAAGGGGTCTTGTTGAGGCAAATCTGTTAGCGCCGTTGCCATAAGGGCCTCCTTAACTCCAGGTCAATCAAATCAAACCGTGAAAAATGGTGGAGCTGCCTTAACTGGGCGCGGTTCAAGGCTTGGCGCAGCAAACTTAACCTCACCCGGGCCGCCTGCCTGGATGAGCATTGCCACCGCCCCCATCGCCGTGGTGCCCAAACCACGGAGAAATTCCCGGTGATCCATGACCTTGCCACATGTTTTCATGCCGGGACCTCCATCTCTTCTCTAAACATAAGTCGGACTTATGAACCTCAGGGCGAGGCCTCTTTGAGCGCCGCCTGGTTTTCCGCAATGCTCTTCATCCAGTAAAGGAATTCCTCCGGGTCCAGCGGTTTGCCGAGACAGGCATAAATATGCGAGCCCATAGCCTCTTCCAGGCCTGGATGGTAGGATCGGCCAGAAAGGGCCAAAACATAAACCCCGGGGACTTTTCGCTTCAGCTCCCGGAAAAAACGGTTATCCGCGGCCACACTATCCATGTCCAGAATCACCACCTGGTCGGGATGGGCCTCGAGATGAGCTTGCAGGTCAGGCAGGGAATGCACCGGGGTGGCGCGGTAGTCGAATTGCCTCAGCGTCTCGCAAACTACCCGGCACTGGTGCTCGTCGGCATCCACCACCGCCACGGCTGGTTTCGGCAGGTTCATCATTCTTCTTCCCTAGAGCCCCAAACCCATAGTTGGCTCCTGGCACCGGGAAAAGCAATCATCGTGCCAGGGAACCGGGTGCCTTAAGAGAGGAAGTCAGTCGGGAGGTTTGAATAGCTATCTTATTGATATAATAAGATGAAGTGGCATGGGCTTATCAGGAGGCTCTTCTCCGGATTGCCGCAAATCCACCAGCGGGGCCAGCTTTCCGGCCCAAAGTGTCCGGACCCATCAGACACTTATGACGGTTATGGGTTTTTATACCAATTTGACATCAAACGTAGAGTAATGGTATATTGGGCAGGGGCTAAAAAAGATGCGCAAACCTGCCCAGATCGAATCTTGGCTGACGCCGGAAGAATTGTTGTCTTGGCTGAAAGAAGCTCCCACGGTTGAGGCA
>JAHIKF010000320.1 GCA_018897875.1 Pseudomonadota bacterium
AGGTCGCCGGGTTTTTTATGATGGCAGGGCATCAAATCAGTCCCATCTTTTCCCCTCTCCCCCAATGGGGGAGAGGGTCAGGGTGAGGGGGAAGTGATCTTCACGGAATAAGAAATACGTTACCGTATTTATGAACCACTGTACTTAGGTGCATTATCGCGGTATAATAACGCTCGTTGATTTCCTGATATGTTCACTTTCTCTTCATCGTCTTGTTGTAGGGGATAGTTTAATACCAGATTGCAGTCAAAGGGTGGCACAGGCTAAACTACCATGGTCGTTTGGGGCCACCCCCAATCATGAGATTCCTTGTAGGGGCGGTTCGCGAACCGCCCCTACGGGTGGACTTTCACGGTAAAGCCTGCGGCTACAGAAAATAGCCTTTTGAGCGCAACTCAGTTTAAGAACACCCCCGACCCGAGCCATGAAAATACGACAGAATCCAATACGGGAGGCTCTATGACCAAGTTTCTCTTTGTCCTGACCCGGGGCCCGGAAGACCCCACCCGGGCGGTGCGTTGCTTCCAGTTTGCCAAGATCGCCGCGGATAAGGGCTTTGATGTCACCGTGTTTCTGGTGGACGACGCCGCCTATTTCGCCAACCTGTCTTTGACCGAACGGGTCAAGGCCCCCACCGGGGATGAGCTCATCACCTACTGGAAGTTTTTGGTGGAGAAAAAGGCCCGCATCCTGGTGTGCAAACCCTGCGCCGAGACCCGGCTCATCATGGAGGACGAACTGCCCCCGGGAGTGAAGATCGGCACCGGCGTCACCCTCATTGACCTGGCCGCCGAGTCCAAGGTGTTCAGCTTTTAGGAGGGCGCATAACACCGTTTTCTGTTTTCCGTTTTCGGTTATCTGTTAATATGACCTATAAAATCAATAAGTTATCGAGGGAGTTTGTTGCATTTTCATGAGGACTTGAGACCTCTGAGAAAGTCCCCTCACTTGTCATTCTGAGGGAGCGGAGCGACCGAAGAATCTCATAACTACTTGGAAATACGAGATCCTTCGCTCCGCTCAGGATGACAACATGGCTTTTCGCAGAGGTTTCAACTTGGTATAACCGCCGCTGTCCCCTGAACTCCAGTTCCCAGCGCGGCGGTGGGCCAGGATATCCGAACCGGGGTCGGCGGCCGACGCCGGGATCAAGGGCGGGCCATGCTGGGCAAACCAGGCCGTTACCTGCTGATCATGACCTTCTGGTGGATGGCGCCTTTCCTGCTTGTGGCGCTCGCAAGGTTCTCCCCGGCGCTCTGGCCGCTTTCTTACGTCCCCTTCCTGGTGGCGGTTGCCGTCACCTTGCTGCTCAGCGCCCTCTGCGGCCGGCTGGAAAAACGCCACGGCTACTGGCGGCGGTCCGGCTTCGGCAAGAGATACTTTCTGCTCAATGGCTGGTATGCCTTGAATGTGGGCCTTATCCTGGCAGTTACCCTAACCCTGGATTATTTTCATCTGGTGGGCTATTTCAACGGCGACCCCGAGGGCAGTTTCGGCATGTTGTACCTCCCCTCGGTCCTGGTATATCTTGTATTGGGGCTTATCCTGGGAGTGGCCCGCCAGGTAAGGCAAGCCCGGCAGGGGAGGGCGGGTTGACGGCGGAAATTTCGTAAGTTCGTAAATTCGTCAGGACGAATGGGGCAAACCGTTACGGCGGATTACCTGGGGGCCTCGGCACGGGGTGCGTCCGGCCCGACGACTTGCCTCCGGGAGTGAATATCGGCGCCGGCGCCCCTGCCCTAAGCATGTCTAGAGCAATTGCCAAAAGTTTTTTCCGTTATGGGAAGCCTTATAATCCTCCCTACCCCCCTTTAAAAAAGGGGGGGAACTGCAAGGAATTGCTGTTAAAGTCCCCCTTTGTAAAAGGGGGATTTAGGGGGATTTGAGAACCTCCAAACGGAAGGAACTTATGGCCAACGCTATAAATCACCCCCCGAAAACCTCTTCGCCGTTTATCCAGCGCTCCACCGCATGTTCCTGGGTGAAAAAATCGTGCAGGGCCCGGGTCAGGTTAAGCCTCCCTGATTGTAAACCCGCGGCCTTGCAGCCTTCCTGCAGCCCGGCGCTCACCGACAGCGCGATTTCGTGGCGGTGGGCGTAGTATTGACTTCCCGCCAGGCTGCCGGTGCGCAGCTCGGCCACGCAGCGCTCCCGGTCCAGGCCGTGCATGGCCCGGCACACCAGCGGCCTGGCCGGATAAACCGAGCAGGTCTGATTGCGCAACAGCGGACAGGGAATCTCCCGGCGCCGGGCGGCGCTCTCCTTCGGGCCCATCGCCTTGATGATCTCGATGATCCGGGCCGCGTGGGCCAGCAGCAGGTCTTTCTCGGCCTGGGAAAATTGTTGGGCAACATGGTGGCCGATGAGCAGGGCTTCCGGCGGGGTCAGCTCCACCTGGTTATAGCAGCAGGAGTCACACCCGGCCTGGCAGGCGACGGGGTGGGGGAGTTCGGCTTCAGCCTCAAACCGCCGGGTCAGGTGATCGGCCAGGAAAAAGGCGCTGAGCGGGATTTCCAGGGCCCGCTCCGGCACGCGACCCTGGCCGACAATCGAGACGACGTTGTCTCGGGCCGCGGCGGCGATGCCTGGATTGCCCCGGGCCGCGGGCCGGCTACCCCGGGCCGCACCTTTAGGTCTCCGGGCCTTGGGGGATTTTTTCTTCTTTTGCGCCTTACTCATTTCGCTGGGTCCCTCATACGAAGTTGCAGTCCAAAGACATTGAATATTCAGGTCATTCTGAACGGAGCGCCGCGGAGTGAAGAATTTCGGCGGCTCAAAAAGAGAGATTCTTCACTGGGCTCAGAATGACAAATAATCAGCAGTGTCCGGTTAGGAATTTGCAAGCGGTTGTTTTGCCCCCCTCACCCCAACCCTCTCCCCCCGAAGCGGGGGGAGAGGGA
>JAHIKF010000321.1 GCA_018897875.1 Pseudomonadota bacterium
GCCACCGCCAAGCACCGGAAAATGGGCAATGTGGACGTGAAGTTGGGCCTTGTATCCATCGTGGGCTCGATCATCGGCCTGGAAATCGGCGCCCAAAACGTCATGTGGCTCACCAGGATAGGGCTGGCCGGTCCGGTGGTGCGGTATACTTACATGGTCTTGCTCTTTGGCCTGGGCAGTTACATGCTCTATGATTTCGCCACCAAAGACAAGCGGGCCGCGGCTCAGGCCGCCAAGATGGCGGCGGCGACCCGGAGCGGCATTGCCCTCGAGCCGAAGAAAGGCTGGAACCTGCCGCCTATGATGCACTTCCCGACCTCGGGCATCACCATCTCCTTCTGGACCGTCACCGGGGTCTTCCTCTTCACCGGTTGGCTGTCCGGCTTCCTGGGCGTGGGCGGCGGCTTCATCCGCATGCCAGCCCTCATCTATCTCATCGGCTGTCCCACGGCCATCGCGGTGGGCACTGACCTGTTCGCCGTACTATTCGCCGGAGCCTACGGTTGTTGGACTTACGGGGTAAAAGGCGCGGTGGATGTCACCGCCGCGGTCTTTATGCTGATAGGCGCCTCCATCGGGGCCCAGATCGGCGTCACCGCGGTTAAGTATATCCGGGGCTACGGCATCCGGCTGCTCTTTGCCATCATGATCATCCTGGCCGGTTGCTCCGTGGTCTTGAAACAGCTGGAACTCACCACCATCGCCGCCTGGGTGGTCATGTCCGCCGCTCTGGGCATGTGCGTGGTAATCATGTCAGGCTTGTGGAAGGGCTTCAAAAAGGAGAAGGCCGAGAAGGCCGAGTTCGCCGGCAAAGGAGAGGCCTAACATGAAGATCCTGGTACCCGTGGATGGCTCAGCCTATTCCCTGAAAGCCGTGGAAACGGCCTGCGACCTGGCCAAAGCCCAGGCCCCGGCCACCCTAGTCTTAACCGCCGTGGCCATTCAGATCCCGGAATTGGAAGAAGGGGTCTATATTGCCGAGAAGATGAAGGCCCAGGCTGAAATCGCCCTGGCCAAGGCCAAGGAAGTGGCCCAAGGCAAGGGCGTCACCGCCGAGATGATCCTGGCCATCGGCGCCTCGCCGGTGGATGAGATCGTCCAGGTGGCCCGAGATCAGCTGGTCGACCTCATCGTCATCGGCAGCCGGGGCCTGGCAGGCAAAACCAGGTCCTTCCTGGGCAGCACCGCCTCCCAGGTGGTAACCTACTCTCCCTGCTCGGTCCTGGTGGTCAAGACCCAGGATTGAGCTGCACCATAGCAGTCTCCCTTGAACCTGGCGGCCCCCTCGGGGGCCGCCCTTTTTGTTCCCGAAGCTCAAGGTCGTCTGCGTTCTAATACCAAGTTGCCGTCATAGAGGTAATTCTGGCTTTATGGTTGCAACCCCCGTAGGGGCGGTTCGCGAACCGCCCCTACAGTTCCGCATTTTTTGATTGCGACTCGGTATGAGACCAAAATACAACCAAATGGTGGCACAGGCTTTCTAGCCTGTGCAGTTCCCGTAGGGTGCGTCTTACGCACCATTTGATGGCCGGAAGCGGTGGGCAGTGCCCACCCTACGCATCTTTTCATAAGTTACGGGTGGGTCAAAGGCTCGTGAGGAACTGCTTCGAAAAGTCCCCGGAGGGCGCGTCCTACGCACCATTTATTCTATCCGCCGGCAATGCCCCGGATCTAACCTGCCCGGGTCTTGTGAAGCATTACACTTAGTCATTTTTCTGTCCCAGGGAAAACCAGGCCCTGCCCTATTATTAGCTTGACTTTTCAAGCTCATTCCATTACAAGGGTACACAAATTTTTGTGAACAATGTAACAAGAGGCGGCCTCCCAGGAGTTGTGCCATGGCGAATGACAAACAAGTCAAGGACCTCATGATCCCCCTGGAAGACTATCCCCACATTCCCTATTGGTTCACCTTGCGCCAGGCCATGGCCATTGTCCGGGAAGCCGCGATCAAGTTTGAAGGCGCGTTTGAGCCCCGGGCCGTGCTGGTCTTTGACGAAAAATACCAGCTCATGGGCATCTTGACTTTACGGGACATGATCAAGGGCCTGGAGCCCAAATTTCTCCAAGAGACCAGCCTCGTCAAGATGGACCCCAATCTGGCCGTCCTCATGGGCGATCTTTTGGGGCCCAATATGAGAGCGGCGTCCCAGCGGCCGGTGAGCGAGGTCATGAGCCCCATTCAGGCCACCGTGGAGGGCAGCGCCCCCATCGCCAAGGCCCTCTACCAGATGATCAAGGAAAACGTCGGCCTCATGCCGGTGATCCAGGCAGGCAAGGTGGCCGGGATGATCCGCTTAAGCGATCTGTTCAATGAGGTCTCCCAGGTGGTGCTGGGCGACTAGACTTAACCGTAACTATCTGAAACAGCCATGCCAGAGCAATGATACCGTCCATGCTGGGTATGCCGGTGTTGGCGCCCAAGCTGTAGCGAGCGCCGGTTTTATATAAGGGGAGGGCCGGAAACGCGTTCCGCCACCCTCCCCCCTCTTCACCCCGCGTCCGCTGGCCGGTTGCAACACCGTTACGGTCCTTAAGACCCAGCCAGTAAACATAAAAGCCCGGGGAGGGCGAGGCTCAAACCTCCCCTCCCCGGACTTTCTCATTTTAACCGCTACCAAGAGCCTATCTCCCGGCTTTTAGCCACGACAGGAAGGTGCCAATGACTAAGAGACATGGGTTTTTTTTACTCATATTTTTATGGTTGATTCTCTTCCCCGGCCTGAGCGCCACAACCGCCCGGGCCGCCGACCCCGGCCCCCAGGACCGACTGAGCCTGGCCGGTTCGATCCTCAACACGGAAGGCCGGGGAGTCAAGGAAGCCGACGTGGAGGTGCTGGTCAACGGCCGGCACGTCAGGCCGGAAGGCAAAAAACCGACCATTGTCACCGGCAGCCAGGGCGGTTTCCTGGCGCAGTTCCACCTCCCCGCCGGCGCCCTGGCCGGGGCCCGGGTGGAGATCCAGGTCAAGAAGCCCAACTGGCGGGATCTGCCTTCCGCGCCGGTGACGCTCTTGCCCGGGGGCCAGGACCAGTCGGGGAACAACCTCTTCCAGGCCCAGGCCCACCTCACCCTGCACCGGGCGGTCACTCCAGCCTTCTGGATCGCCACCCTGGTCTTGCTCCTGGTCTACGGCCTCATCGCCTTTGAGCTGATGCACCGCACCCTGGCGGCGTTTCTCGGGGCCGCGGTCATCATGTTCATCTCTTATGTGGCCGGGACCTTTAACCCGGGGTACTTCGTCCTCTCGTTCGAGGACGCCATGCGGGCCATCGACATGAACGTCATCTTCCTCCTCATGGGCATGATGATCATCGTCGGGGTCTTGAAAAAGACCGGCCTGTTCCAGTGGCTGGCCTACCAATCCTTTGCCATGGCCCGGGGCAACATTTATATCCTGGCCGGCATCCTCATGGTGATCACCGCGGTGGCCTCGGCCTTCCTGGACAACGTCACCACCATGCTTTTGATGATCCCGGTGACCATCGAAATCGCCGGAGCCTTAAAATTGAACCCCATTGCCCTGCTGATTCCCGAGGTCTTTGCCTCCAACGTCGGCGGCACCGCCACCTTGATCGGCGACCCCCCCAACATCTTGATCGGCTCCTATGCCAACCTCACCTTCGGGGCTTTTTTGCACAACCTCACCCTGATCGTCATCATCGGCATGGTCTTCACCGTGGCCTTCTACCTCTTCTGGTACCGCCGCCCCTATAAAGAGGCGGAGGTCAAGGATGTGGAGCGCACCACCGCCTACATGAAACAGGAATACCGCATCACCGATAAGGTGCTGCTCATCAAGTGCCTGGTGATGCTGGGATTCACCATCCTCCTGTTCATCCTCCACGGGGTGTTTCACATGGAGCCCTCCATCGCCGCCCTCACCGGTGCCATGCTGCTCCTGGCCGTCTCCGGGGTGGACATCGTGGAGATGCTGGAGCACGAAGTGGAATGGCCCACCCTGGTGTTCTTCATGGGCCTGTTCATCGTGGTGGCCGGAGCCGAGGAGACCGGCCTGATCCAGTTTATCGCCGAGTGGGTGGTCCACCTCTCCCAGGGCAACCTGGTGGTGGCGGTAGTGCTGGTCGTCTGGGTGTCGGCCCTCGCTTCCGCCGCCATCGACAACATTCCGTTCACCGCCACCATGCTCCCCATTGTCGCCTTTCTCAACCAAAGCATCCCGGGCGCGGAGTCCGGAGTGCTCTGGTGGGCCCTGTCCCTGGGGGCCTGCTTCGGCGGCAACGGCACCATGATCGGGGCCTCGGCCAACGTGGTCACCGTGGGCCTGGCGGAAAAGGCGGGCTACCACATCTCCTTCATGGCCTACATCAAGGCCTGCATGGCGCCCATGCTGGTTACCGTAGCCATGGCCACGGTCTATCTGCTCCTGGCGTATTAGCCCGGAAGCGGTTATTCATGAGAGCCTTAAAGGGTTTCCATCCTTGTCCCCTCTCCCCCAGCGGGGGAGAGGGTGAGGGGGAAGGTAATCTCTTTTCCGCTCTGAATAATAAGTGGGTCCAGGGGGTGAAGGATAGAGCGTTTGCCATAGATTCCTTCCGTTTGAAGTGCTTATACCAATTTGCAAACAAACGACAATTTTATTGTAGGGGCGGACCCATGTGTCCGCCCTGAATTAAGGGCGCACACGCGGGTGCGCCCCTACAGTTCCGCAATTTTTGATTGCGACTCGGTATTAAATCCCCCTAAATCCCCCTTTTTCAAAGGGGGACTTTAACAGCAATTCCTTGTAGTTCCCCCCCTTTTTTAAAGGGGGGCGGGGGGGATTATAAGGCTTTCCTTAACGGAAAAACTTTTAGCAATCGCTATAACTGTCAGGGGTCTATGGTCGGATTTCTCTGTAAAACTGGCCACTGCCCACTATCTTCCCAGGCCCTCGCCCCAAAATACCCCTGCCCGCCAGCCTGAGCGGACTGGCAATTCAGCTAAAAATTGATATAATTACTATGATTTGGCTGCCAAGGGCAGTCCTGGCTTAGTGCAGGCTTTCATAAATACGCTAACGTCATATATCGCCCCCCTCACCCCAACCTTCTCCCCCCGAAACGTGGGGAGAGGGGGTAGGTTAGGTCGCCGAGTTTTTATGATGGCAGAGCCTCAAATTGGCCGCATCTTTTCCCCTCTCCCCAATGGGGGAGAGGGCCAGGGTGAGGGGGAAGTGATCTTCCCGGAGTAAGAATTACGCTACCGTATCTATGAACCACTGTACTTAGTTGGCGGCAATGGGGAGCGATGGTGACCACCCTGAAACGCGCCTGGCAACGTCTCACCAGGGCCACGCCGGGTAAAACCCAGGCGGAGCTGGCGGAAAAATACACCCACTTCCAGGCCTTGCTCTCCGCCAACAACCAGGTCTTGACCCTGATGGCGGACATGGAAGAGAAGCTGTCGGGCGACTACCTGTTTGACCTCCAATACATCCGCGCCGCGGTGAGTCAACTCCACCAGGAAACCGGCAAGTTAGTGGATGCCTTAAATGGGTTGGGGGGCAACCGCTATCAAGGGCTATCCGAGGCCCTGGCCCGCGTCAGCCGGGAGGTGGAGGAAGTCCTGACCCGCCGCCGGGAGATCCCCGTCGCCCCCCTGGTGATTGACTTCGAGGCCCTCAACGCCACCATGGGTGACGTGGTGGGGGGCAAAAACGCCAACCTGGGGGAGGTCAAAAACCGGGTGGGCCTGCCGGTCCCCGCCGGCTTTGCCATTTCCACTCACGCCTACAAGGTTTTCCTGGATCACAATCACCTGGCGGCCCGGCTGACGGCATTGCTGGGGCACTGGCGCCTGGATGATCTGGACAGCCTGGCCCGGGTCAGCGAGGACCTGAAGCAGATGATCCTCGCCGCCCAGGTGCCCCCGGCCCTGGAGGCGGCCATCACCGAGGCTTACGAGCGCCTGGCGGCCCGGGAGCCCCGCCGGCCCCGGGTGGCCATGCGCTCTTCCGCCGTGGGCGAGGACCTCACCCTGACCTTCGCCGGCCAGTACGCCACCTATCTCAACGTCGACCCCGAATCCCTCATCAGCCGGTATAAGGATATCGTGGCCAGCCTGTTCACCCCCCGGGCCCTGTTTTACTACAAGAACAAGGGGTTCAAGGAAGAAGAGATGGCCATGGGCGTGGTGGTGATGCCCATGATCCAGGCCCGGGCCAGCGGAGTGCTCTTCACCCGCCAGCCCGACGCCGCCGGCCAGGAGGCCGCGTTCATCAACGCGGTCTGGGGCTTGGGCAGATACGCCGTGGGCGGCGTCATTAACCCGGATCACTACCTGGTGGCCTACCAGCCGCCGGGCCAGGTCCTGGCCCAAACGATTCCCCCCAAGGAGGTCATGCTGGTCTGCCGGCCCCAGGGCGGCGAAGTGGAGGTGCCGGTGCCGCCGGAGCTGGTCAACGCCCCCTGCCTGGACCAGGGCCAGATTACCCAACTGGTGGCCTGGGCTGCCACCCTGGAGGCCCATTTCGCCAAACCCCAGGACGTGGAGTGGGCCCTGGATGAAACCGGGGCCCTCTGGCTCCTCCAGAGCCGGCCGCTGCAGCTCCCGCCCCCCAAGGCCCCGGACCCGCCGGCCCGGACCCTGAAGGATCATGCCGTGCTCATTGACCACGGCACCGTGGCCTGCCGCGGCGTCGGGGCCGGCCCGGTGTTCCTGGTGCGCCGGGATGCGGATCTGAAGAACTTCCCCGCCGGCAGCGTCCTGGTTGCCCGCCACACCTCAACCAAATATGTCACCGTCATGCCCCAGACCGCGGCCATCATTACCGACGCCGGGAGCCCCACCGGCCACATGGCCCTCCTGGCCCGGGAATTCCAGGTCCCCACCATTCTCAATACCGGCAACGCCACCCAAATCCTGGAATCCGGACAAGTGGTCACCGTGGACGCCAACTATAATAACGTCTACGCCGGCCTGATCCCGGAACTCCTGGAACTGCGGCCTAAACAAAATGACCTGGCTGACAGCCCGGTGTTTCAAACCTTAAAGAATGTGGTGAAACAAATCGTCCCCTTGAACCTGATCAACCCCGAAGATGACGCCGCCTTCTCACCGTCTCACTGCCGCACCATCCATGACATCGTGCGCTACGCCCACGAATATTCCATGCGGGAAATGTTCCGCCTCGCGGAAAATGAAATCGACACCGCCGGCGAGGTGGTGGACCTGGATTCGGGGCTGCCCATCAAGGTCAGGATACTGGACCTGGGCGGCGTGCTGAAAAGGGGCTGGGGCCGCAAGGTCAAACCCGAACAGGTGGACTCCCTGCCCTTCCAGGCCTTCTGGAAGGGCCTCACCGCCATGCGCTGGGCCCAGGCTGCCCCCGCCGGGGTCAAGAGCCTGTCCTCGGTCTTTGTCAAGGGCGAGGCGGAGGTGGCCCAGGGCGCCGACCCCTGGCGGGACCAGAGTTATGTCGTGCTCGCCAAAAATTACATGAATTTCAGCATCCGCCTGGGGTATCATCTCTCCACGGTGGAGGCCTACATCTCGGACCAGGTAAACGACAACTACCTCACCTTCGGGTTCCGGGGCGGCGGCTCCACCCCGGAGCGCCGGGAGCGCCGGGCCCGCCTCATCGAGGCCATCATCGACCACCTCCACCTGAATCACCGGCGCAAAGGCGAGCTCATCGAGGCCCGCCTCGCCAAGTACCCCGCCGAGCAGATGGCCCAGCGACTCACCCTGCTGGGTAAACTCACTCATTACACCAAACAACTGGACATGGTGCTGTTTTCCGATAGTATTGTAGAATGGTATATTAAGGACTTCGTGCAGGAACACGTGGGTAAATAAAAAAAATTATGCGCCGCTTCCCGTTTCTCGCCTCCCGCTACGCCCTGGCTTTATTGTTAGGGGTCAATTTCGCCCTGCTGGGGATCAGCATCTATCTGGGGCTCATGTCCGCCAACCAGATGAAGGAGATCGTCAAGGAAGACTTCAACCAGCAGCAGTTGGTGCTGGCCAAATATACCGCCAGCCTGCTGGAGCAGGATATCAACTTCCTCAAACGGGAGCTGAGCACCCTCAACTTCTCCCCTTCCATCCAATACCTGGAACCCCTGTCCTGGGCCAACCGCATGCGGGCCACCCTGGCCTCCGTCCGGGAAGAAGGCGTGGTGGAGATCCTGCGTGTCAGTGCCGACGGCAACCGGACTTATCAGATGGACACCCGGGGAGTGGATCAGATCACCACCGGCTCCTTCAAGGACGCCCCGTTCCTGGCGTGGGCCGGCCAACCGGAACACAAGGGCCAGGCCCTGGTGATGCCGGTGTCCACCGAGATTCCCCACTACGTCGGCCGGCTCATCACCGTCATGGCCGTGCCCACCTATGAGATGTCGGTGGACGAAACCCATCTCCACCCATCCGGGGCTTTCAGCGGGGTGCTGGTGTTTTATATCGATGCCCATGCCCTGGCCAAAAAGTTTACCCAGGGTATCAGAAGCGGCAAAACCGGTTATGCCTGGATCATGGATAGCAAGGGCATATTTCTGAGTCATCCGGAACGCGACTTCATCGGCAAAAACGCCTTTACGGTGCGCAAAGAACGGATGCCCGCCATCTCCTTCGACGCCATCAACCAGATTCAGCGGGAAAAGATGCTGACCGGCAAGGAAGGCTCGGGCAACTATATCTCCGGCTGGCATCGCGGCATGGCGGGAGAGATTCCAAAACTCATGGCCTATGCCCCGGTACAGTTGGAAGACCAAACCCTGATCCAGGAGATTAAACCGGCCACCTCCTGGTCGGTGGCGGTGGTGGCCCCGGCCAGCGAAGTCGAAGGCGTGATCCATACCCTCTATACGCGCCAGTTCTACCTCCAGGTCATCATCGGCCTGGTGGTCCTGTCCGGCACCATCGTGATGCTGAATTTCCGGTATGAGCAGCAATTTTCTTCCAGCCTGGAAGAAGAAGTCAACCGCCAGAAGGAAATGTTGCAGAAATCCGAGGCCCGGTATCAGGGCCTGGTGGAAAACGCCGCGGACCTGATCTACTCCGTGGACGCCGACGGCCGTATCCTGTCCATCAACCGCTACGCCGCCAACCTCTTCGCCACCGCCCGATCCTCGGTAAAGCCCGCAACCGTCAACGGCGTCATCGAAGGGACCTCCCAGGAGTTTCTGGGGCGCAACCTAAACGATATCTTCAATCAAAAATCCGCCGACTTCCACATGGAATGGCTCCGGGAAGTCAAGGAAACCGGCAAGGTCAGGAGCAAGCGCCACCCCGTGTCCATCGGCGACCAGGAATTCTGGTTTTCCACCAGCATCGTGGCCATCAAGGATGAGCACGGCGAGCCCTTCGCCTACGAGATCATTTCCCGGAACATCACCGGCCGCAAGGCTATTGAAGACCGGCTGATCAACATGGAGAAGCTCGCCTCCATCGGCACCCTGGCCGCGGGGGTGGCCCATGAGATCAATAATCCCATGACCGTGATCCTGGGATTCACCGAACACCTCCTGGAACAGACCGAGTCCATGCCCGAGATCCACGAAACCCTCCAGGTCATCGAGGACGAAGGGCTCCGGTGCAAGAAAATCGTCGAGAACATCCTCACCTTCGCCCGCATCCCCCAAGTGAGCGAAACCAGCGCCGAGGTCACCGGCCTCCTGGAAAAAACCCTGGCCGTAGTGAAGAACACCCTGCTGACCAAAAAGATCCGCCTGGAAACCAGCCTGGCCCCGAGCCTGCCCCGGGTCAAGGGCGACCCCCCGGAACTGCAGCAGGTCTTCATCAATCTGGTCAACAATGCCGCCGACGCCATGAAAGGGGGCGGGGTGCTCAAGGTCGCTACCATGCTCAGCCACGACGGCAAACGGGTGGCCATCCAATTCACCGACACGGGCTCCGGCATTCCCCGGGAGGCCCAGGCCAAGATCTTCGACCCCTTCTTCACCACCAAGGGGACCGGCAAGGGCACCGGCCTGGGCCTGTCCATGAGCTACGGCATTATCACCAAATTCGGCGGGAACATCATTTTCACCAGCTTCCCCGCCGATGAATATCCCGAAAAGCACGGCACCACGTTTACCGTTTACCTCCCCATTATTTCCGGCCCCGAGGCCGAGGCGTACGGCCTGGTGCAGGCCGCGCCGGATCAAACCGCAGTCATCTCTTAAAGAGAGTACGCAGGAGGACAAGATGCCGGAGCGGATACTGGTCGTTGACGATGAACCCAATATGCTCAGATTGCTGAAAACTATCCTGATGGATAAGACCGGCTATGAAGTCACCACGACCAATAATCCCCTGGAAGTAAGCAAATTGCTCCAGGAAAGTCATTACGACTTGGTGGTCACCGACCTCAAAATGCCCCTGGTGGATGGCATCGACCTCATCGGCATCGTCAAGAATATCGACGCCACCATGCCCATTATTGTCATTACCGCCTACGGCACCATTGAGACCGCGGAAGAGGCCATCCAGAAGGGCGCCTACGATTTTATCACCAAGCCCTTCCGCAAGGAGACCATCCTCATCACCATCAAGCGAGCCCTGGAGTGGAAGCGGATGCAAGGGGAACTGGCGGCGTTGAAGAAACAGTGAGCAGTGAGCCGTAAGCTGTGAGCAGGAAAAAGCGAAAACCACGGTGATAGGGTGGCCCGTTGCCGCCAAAATCCGGCCTGCACGGCACGCCCTATAGAATGTTATTTAAATAAAGCCAGGGGCTAGTATGAATTTCGATCGTGCAGTACATTCTGGCTTTCTTATACATTGGACAGGAAAGGACATAGATTGCCTTCATGATCCACGTTGGCATGAAACAGATAAATCCAAGACAAACGAAGCTTGCAATGCGGCCTATATTAACCGTCTCCATAATATCTTAAAGTATGGTCTTTGGATGACGGAAGAACAAAGGAATAATTTATCAATACCAACGGTTCCTCAGGCTTGCTTTACAGAATTAAAGCTCTCGGAGTCAAGAAAACATGCCAAACGATACGGAAGATTGGGAATTGGAGTAAAAAGGCCTTTTGTATTTCAGCGATTAGGAAGACCTTTGATTTATTATCATCATAAAAAATTAAAATACGATAAATTTTTAAAAGCTTGTTTTGACAAACTATTAAATGATAATGATAATAAATATTTACTTAATTATTTTAAACAAATGAATAGCTCAGACATTCTTAATTATGATTTTTACGGCGAATCTGAATGGCGCATTATTTTTTCTAAAGAATTATTAGGTAGATATATTATAGATCCCAATGATGAAATAAATATAAAAGAACATAAATATTTTGATAAATTGTCTATTATTGAGAAAAATAAATTAAGGTATTTGATTCCTTTAGATTATTTGTTTTCCATGATTATTTATCCTTCTTTAGAAGTAAAAAATATGGCTTACCAATCTGATGATATTAGATATTTAATAAAAGAAATTAAGGAGCGTAAGTTTTCTAATCATTTTATTAAAGATGAAAGTAAAAATATGCCAATTGAATTGGATCTGGATGCCTGTAGAAACTTTTAATTTATTTTCTGAAAAGGTCTTTAACGAGGATGCGTTTTTCACAGACGCACCCCAATACGCATGTTAAGCCGAGCCCCTACTGCTCACTGCTTACTGCTCACTGCTAACTATCATGTTTAAATTCCTGCGGCGCTTTCTCAAAGAACCGGAACCGACCGAACAGGTCCGCTTACAGGAAAAATTTACCCATTTCCGGCGCCTGCTGGACAACAACAACCAGGCCCTGGAAACCATGGCGGACATGGAGGAAAAACTTTCCGGCGATTACGTCTTCGACTCCAGCTATATCTCCACCCAGGTGCATGCCCTGGGCCAACAGGTCTCCGGCATGGTGAACGCCCTCAATCTTCTCACGAATAACCGCTATCAAACCGACCTGGTCCCCATCTGTCAGCGTCTTCAGGATGAGATGCTGGCGGAGTTGGAAGCGGTCCCCACGATCCCGGATACGCCGTTCATCCTGCCTCTATCGGCCCTGCACCGGGAACTGGCCCCGGCGGTGGGCGGCAAGATGGCCAACCTCGGCGAGATCGGCAACCGCGTCGGCCTGCCGGTGCCCCAGGGATTTTCCATTACCGCCGCGGCCTACAAGCGCTTTCTGGAATCCTCTAGCCTGGCCGCGGACCTGGAAGCGATGCTCTCCCACGCCAACATCGAAGACCTGGACAGCCTCAAGACCATCAGCCGGGAACTCCAGGCCATGGTGCGCCAGGCCCCCCTGCCCCCGGACCTGGAAGAAGCCATCGTCCAGGCGGGCCGGGACCTGCCCACCCACTGGCTGGCGGTGCGCTCCAGCGCCGTGGGAGAGGACACCGAATTCTCTTTTGCCGGCCAGTTCGCCACCCTCTTGAACGTCGACGCGGCTTCTTTACCCGGTCACTACAAGGAGATCGTGGCCAGCAAGTTTACCTCTCGCGCCATATTCTACTGGAAATACCAACAGTTTTCCGTCAACTCGCTCCCCATGGCCGTGGGCGTCCTGGCCATGGTCCCGGCCCGGGCCAGCGGCGTCATGTTCTCCCTGGACCCCCACGCCCCCCAGGACGACACCGTGATGATTTCGGCGGTGTGGGGCCTGGGCCAGTACGCCGTGGACGGCACCGTGTCCCCGGACCTCTTCACCGTGAGCCGGCAGGACCCCTACCCCATCACCCAGCGCCGGGTGGCCGAAAAACCCGTGGCCCTCACCTGCGCCGCGGCCGGGGGGGTGGAGGAGATCACCCTAACGCCGGAGCAGGCCCAGGCCCCCTGCCTCACCGACGACCAGGTCCGGACCCTGGCCGAAATCGCCCTGCAATTGGAGGACCACTTCGGCCACCCCCAGGATATCGAATGGACCGTGGGCGAGGCGGGCAACCTCATCATCCTCCAATCCCGGCCCCTGAGGATCAGCGCCCCGGCCTTTGCCGAAGAGGAGCGGCCCCCCGTCCCCGAACCCATGGTGGCCCCCATCCTCCACCACGGCATCCGGGCGATGGGGGGCGTGGCCGCTGGCCGGGTCCACCTCTTCCTCCACGATGAAGATGTCAGCCGCATTCCCCCCGGCGCCGTGGTGGTGGGCCGCCAGCCTTCAGCCCGCCTGGTGCTGGTCATGGACCGCATCGCCGCCATCATCACCGAAGTGGGCAGTCCCACCGGCCACATGAGCATCCTGGCCCGGGAGTTCCGCATTCCCACCCTGGTGGAGGTGGGCGGCGCCACCAAGACCCTCACCCCCGGCCAGTTGGTCACCGTGGATGCTGACGCCGCCCTGGTCTATCCCGGCGTCATGCACGAGTTGCTGGCCCGCCAGGTGAAACCGGATGAAGTCTGGCGCAGTGACCCGGTTTTTCTCAAATTGCGCCGCATCTTGAAATCCGTCTCCCGCCTGAACCTCCTGGACCCCGAGAGCCCGGATTTTAAGTCCGCCAACTGCCGCACCCTCCACGACATCACCCGGTTCTGCCACGAAAAGGCCATGGACGCCATGTTTATGCCGGACATGGAAAAAGCCCTGGAATCTCACCACGTCACCCGCCTCAAAACCGACCTGCCCCTCAATCTGTTCATCCTGGACCTGGGGGGCGGCCTCCGGGACACCGGCGCCGAGCAGGTCACCGAGGCCGACATCCTCAGCCGCCCCTTCAAGGCCCTGCTCCGGGGCTTCCACCACCCCGGGGTGACCTGGGCCGGCCAGGTGGCCCCGGACCTTAAGGGCTTCATCTCGGTCTTTGCCAACACCATGTACGACACCGCCAAGGGCGAGCGCGGCCTGGGGGGCAAGAGCTTCGCCATCGTCACCGAGTCCTACCTCAATTTCAACTCCAGGATCGGCTACCACTTCGGCATCGTCGACGCCTTCATCTCCGAAGAGAAAAACGACAACTACATCAGCTTCCAGTTCAAGGGCGGCGCCGCTCAAATCGACCGCCGGGAGCGCCGGGCCCGCCTGGTCAAACAGATCCTGGACGACCTGGGCTTCAAGGCCCAGACCAAAGGGGACCTGGTCCAGGGCCGCCTGGTCAAGCTCTCCCTCCTGGAGACCGAACAGACCCTGGAACTGGCGGGACTCTTGATCGCCTTCTGCCGCCAGCTCGACCTGGCCCTGACCTCCGACGCCGTCATGGAGCGCATCCTCAACGCCTTCAAAACCGGAGACTACGGCCTCAAGTGCCTCCGCCCCCAAGAAGCCGCCGCGGGGTAAGGCAATTTTAGGTTTTAGGTTCTGGGTTCTGGGTTTTGCCCTCGTTCCCAAGTTGCACTTGGGAACGCCACTTGCCCTCGTTCCCAAGTTGTACTTGGGAACGCCACTTTCCGCCCAATCTCAACTTGGACACCTCCCGTAGGGGCGGACCTGCGTGTCCGCCCTCCCTTTGCCTCTGATTTCCGGCCACCCCCAACTCCTTTTCCTTGCTATCCTCGCTTAAACATTGCTAATATCCTTCCATGCTCACCCTCAACCTCAAACCCACCCATAAAGCCGTCAAGGCCTATTTCCATGAACTCCAGGCCGTCGCCCATCTCGACTTTTATGACGAAGGCGCGGTCTCCCCCGCCTTTGCCCCTCGTTCCCAAGTTGCACTTGGGAACGCCCTGGTACCCCAAGCTGTGCCGCGCCCTCCGTCTCATTCACCTTTTCCCTCTGTCGCCGTTTCGGGAAAAGTGGTATGCTAAGGCTAAAGGAGCTGGCCATGTTCATCAATTTCACCGCCAGATATACCAAGATTTCCTCCGGCTATCTGGGCCAGTTGATCGAATGGCCCGAGGTGGTGACCGACGGAAAAGATTTGGAAGACTGCCGGGCGCAGCTCCGCGACGCCCTCCAGGAAATGGTCCTGGCCTACCAACAGCAGGGGAAAGAAATCCCCCTCGGCAATGCCTTGATCGAACAGCTGCCCATAGATCTGGCCGATGTCCGTCAACCGGCGTGATCTCGTCCGTTACCTGGAAGAAAACGGGTTTCACCTGCTACGAGAAGGCGGCAATCATTACTATCTACACCAACGATCTTAAGACTATCCCCGTAAAGCGCCATAAGGCCCTGGACCGCATCACCGCCAACGAAATCTGCAAGCAAGCCGGACTTATCCCGAAGTTTTAACCAGTCTCTTTATTTTTTTCCCTTTTCCCCCTTTCCCCTTTTCGCCTTTTAGCCCCCATTCTTTGCCAACCATCCCACCCGTGCTGGCCTCCCTCCCCTCTCTTAATACCCTGAAATCCATCCGGCATCCTGCGGAAATTCCTGTCTGGGAGCGCATTTATGGTGCCACGCGGTTCCGTCTGCTCTCACCCCTCCCCCCCGGAGAGCCGGTCAGGCCGGGATAATTTTGCCGTCTTGCATGAACAGCAGGTCATCACCCAACCGCTCCGCCTGGGCCGGATCGTGGGTGATCATGAGGATGGTGGCTTGCCGCTCCTGCTTCATCTTTAAGATGATGGCCTCGATGATTTCCGTATTGGCCGGGTCAATGTTGGCGGTGGGTTCGTCGAGCATCAAGACTTCCGGGTTAATCACCATGGCCCGGGCAATCCCTAAGCGCTTGGTTTCGCCGCTGGAAAGCTCCGCGGCCCGGTGCCATTTCTTATGCGCCAGGCCCACGGCCAGCAGGGCGTCATTGACCCGCGCCTCGCTCTCGGCCCGGGCAATCCCCCTGATCTTCAGGCCATAAGCCACATTTTTGAACACCGTGGTGTTGAAAATACCGGTGCGGGGGAGCACCAGGGTGATCCGGCGCCGCAATTCAAGGTCGGCGGCAAGAATCCGGCCGCCGTCTCGGTAATCTACCCGGCCGCTATCGGGTTTTTCCAACAGGGCCAGGGCCCGGAACAGGGTGGATTTGCCGCTGCCGTTGGGACCCTGCAACACGTAAGTGCGCCCTTTGGCGAAGCCAAACGAACAATCCCGGAGAATGCGATTGCCGTTGTAGCTCCGAAAGACGTGAACGATTTCCAGCTCTAAGCCCATGAATTCGCCGAAGTTCCGGTGTGCCCCAGCCTTTGAAAAAAGCGCAAAGCCACGGTGATGGAAAAGGAGATGGTCAAGAGAATGATTCCCAGGGCAATGGCCAGTTCAAAGTTGCCCTTGTCGGTCTCCAGGGCGATGGTGGTGGTCATTACCCGGGTATACCCGGCGATATTACCGCCCACGATAATGATGGCCCCCACCTCCGCCATGACCCGGCCCAGCCCGGCCATGACCCCCGCCATGATGGAGTATCTGGCCTCTTTGATGACGGCAAGGCTCTCCTGGATGGGGGTGGCCCCCAGAGTAATGGCAGCCTGCCGGATCACCGGGTCCACGTTGGCAACGGCGGCATGGGACAGGGAGGCCACAATGGGGAAAGCGAGGATGCACTGGGCAATGATCATGGCGGTGGGCGTGTAGAGCAAGCCCATGAACCCCAAGGGACCGCTGCGGGACAGAAACAGGTAGAGGAACAACCCCGCGGCCACGGGCGGCAGGCCCATACCGGTATTGAGCAGGCTGATCACCAAACCCCGCAGCGGCACCCGGCGCATAGCCAGGCAGGCGCCCACCGGCAGGCCTAAGACGGTGGCCAGGATCAGGGCCGTGCCCGAAACCTGCAGGGATAACAGAATAATGCGCCACAGTTCCGGATTGCCGGTGACGATGAGCCGGAAGGCCGCAGCAAACCCTTCGAGGATGGATTGCATAGAGAATTAACCAGGGCAGACCAGAACTCCTTAACCCATGGTCCGGTCTGCCCTATCCGCCGCAGTTATTTGGCATTGGGAGTAAAAAGTTGATTCCCGCTCTTGTCTTTGAAGTCACCGATGGCCTTTTGGCCTTCGGGAGAGATGAGCCAATCAACGAAGGCCATGGCCTCCTTATATTTCACCTGCTTATGTTTTCCGGGATGCACCGCCATCACCCCGTATTGATTGAACAGGACGGGGTCGCCTTCCAGCACCACCACCATTTCCAGCTTGTCCTTGGTGGCCAGCCAGGTGCCCCGGTCGGTGAGGGTGAAGGCCCGCTTCTCATTGGCGATGCGCTGGGTCTTTTCCATGCCCTGGCCCACCTCCAAATACCATTTCTGACCCTTGGGATCGATACCGGCGGTCTTCCAGAGGGCCAGCTCCTTGGTATTGGTGCCGGATTTATCCCCCCGAGACACAAACTCAGCCTTCTGGCCCGAAATTTTCTTGAAGGCATCCGCCGCAGTCTTCATGCCTTTGATCTTCAAGGGGTCATTAGCCGGGCCGATGATGACGAAATCATTATACATGAGGTCATGACGATTGACGAAGGCTCCCGCTTCCACGGCCTTCAATTCCTGCTGTTTGGCGTGAACCATAACTACATCGGCGTCGCCCCGCTTGCCAATTTCGATGGCCGCGCCGGTGCCCACGGCCACCACGTCCACCTTGATACCGGTCTTTTTCTCAAAGATGGGCAACAGGTAATCGAACAGTCCTGAATTTTGGGTGCTGGTGGTGGAGGCGCACTTGATTCGGGTTTCCGCGGCAACGTTGGCGGCCATGAAAAGTGAACCTATCATAGACATTATCAACAGAATTCTGGCCATTCCTTTCCCTCCTTCTGCTTGGCTATCCCCACCGGGTAAGCTGATCCGGCCGCTGAGCAGGACCACCATGCGGGAGAGGTCCCGCCCCTGGAACCGCGCCCGGCCGATGACCTTATCCATGGCGTTGTGGCGCCCCACGTCCTCGGCCAACAGAAACCAGGCGCCTTCGGGAGTCGCCAGGGCCACGCCATGGGTGCCGCCCGTTTCCTGGAAGACAATCTGCTCCTGATACATCCGTTCCATGAGATTCAGGAGCGACGAGGCGGTAACCGTGAGGGCGCTGCCCGCCGGCGCGGCGACGCGGCAGATCTCGCGCACCACCCGCAACTGGAATAGGCCACCTCCATATTCGATATTCTATTAATAGCATAGCGCAATCAAAAAAAAATAAAAACGGCTTAATTCAGGTGTCTTGACCCTGGAGCCATTCCTGAAACTTGGTCGCCACCTCCCAGAATTGGGCGATGGCCGCCTCCCCGGCGGGGGTGAGCCAGGCCCGGCCGCCGTTCTTGCCTCCGAAGGTCCGGGCCACCAATTCTTCCCCGGCCAGACGGTTCATGTTGGCCACCAGGGTCCAGGCATGGCTGTATGCCATCTCCAGAGAACGGGCGGCGGCGGCGATGGAACCGGTCTCTTTGATCCGCTCCAGAAGGACCACCCGGCCCCAGCTTATGAAGGTTTCGCCAGACTTCTCCAGCCAGAGGCGACCTTTGATCTGCGTCCCTTGGGTTTCCGGGCTGGCCGCTAAAGCGGTTCCCCTACCGTGGTCAGGCTTCTTACCTTTCATAACGATATTTTTAGAGAAGAATAGCCAAGTGATTTAAAAAAGACAAACATTATTTTCTCTTTATAGGGGGAGAAGTAGTCGATTATGTAAGTATTACCTGAAACCTTGGAGCACCAAATCTGATACCAAGTCCCAATCAAAAGACGCTTATAGCAATTGCCAAAAGTTTTTTCCGCTCAGGGAAGCCTTATAATCCCCCCTGCCCCCCTTTAAGAAAGGGGGGGAACTACAAGTAATTGCAGGGAAAGTCCACCTTTGAAAAAGGGGGATTAAGGGGATTTGAGAACCTCCAAGGGTAAAGAATTTATGGCAAACGCTATTAGGTCTACAAAAAAAATAATTTGCGACTTGGTCTGCAAGGGCTGCCTGGGAACAGGCCCTCACGCTGCCGGCAGCCGGACCTGAATCCTGATCACCTGGCGCGCCCAGCGCCCGTGACCGCAGTCGCCGGGCACCACCAGGCGCCATGAGTGCGCCGGCGGACTTCCCGGAGAGAAACGGCCTCCGAGTGATTACCGTCCCGGTGATCGAGTGCCCCCCGGATTGTCGATGACCTCCTGGTGGACCACTCTGCCTTTCTCCACCGTGATCATGAGGTACTTTCCATAAATAGGATGGGGCACCGCGGGCTTGAGCATCTTGCCCTGGGGGACCTTGAGCTTGCCGGTAAACCAGGTTGCGGCCACCGGGCCTTTCCGGCCGGGAAACAGGGCCGGGAGCCCCACCTCGCCGTGGTCGGTCCAGGCCCGGATGGTCTTTAAATAGAGGACGCCCTGGTCGATCTCCCAGGTGGCGATGTAGCCGCGCCAGGTGGCGGTATTGGGCGCCCGGAACTTGGGGCGGGGATTCCCGGGGCCGTAATACGGTTCCAGGGGGAGGCTATCCAGGGAATGTTTCTGGCCATTAAGGTACAGGATGTCCGAAAACTGCGTGGTAGCCAGGGCAGCCTGGGGAACCAGGAAACACAGCACACCGAGGACCGCTAACATGATCTTCAGGCTCAGCCTCGTTTTAAGCACAGTGGGAATCATAGACCCTTCTCCCTTCGCTTGCGGTAATTTTACCCAGTCACCAATCTTTGCCGCTCCACCTGATACTGAGTTGCGCTCAAAGGGCTATTTTATGTAGTCGCAGGCTGTACCTGCACCTGCACAGGCTGGAAAGCCTGTGCCACCTTTTGACTACAATCTGGTATGAGCAATACATTGGAGTTTCATGATCTTCCGTAGTTCGTCGTTGGTGTAAAAGGAGGCGGCTCGGTTGCGGAACCGATCAACTTTTTTCGGTCTTATACCAAGTTGCCGTCAAACGAGTAATAATCCGAATTGTAGGGGCGGTTCGCGAACCGCCCCTACAGGGGTTGCGATCATAAAGCCAGAATTACCTTTATGACGGCAACTTGGTATTAGTGGTGTGGTCGGCAATTTCCTCGGACACCGGTTCGGGTAAAATAAGCTCTCCCAGGAGGTATCTCCGTATGGCGGTCCCCAACCAGGGCCCTCGGCTGAGCCGCGCTGCGTTATATTTTATGGATAAAATTTTTTCATTGACTGAGAGGTGAGATGCCCCCTCTCTGAATATGGCGTCATTTAGGCAGCAGCACCAGGTCTACCAGGGGTTCAATGGCATCGGCCAGGACAATCTCCAATCCCGCCTTGACCTGGTCTTCCAGGTTGACGATGTCGACTTGGTTTTTTTTGGGGAAGACCACCACCTTGACCCCGGCCCGCTGGGCCGCCAGGACCTTCTCCCTGATGCCGCTCACCGGCAGGATGCGGCCGGAAAGGGTCAGTTCGCCGGTCAGGGCCACGTCCCGGCGGGCGGACCGGCCGGTGAGCAAGGAGAGCAGGGCCAGGGCAATGGTGACCCCGGCGGAGGGCCCTTCTTTGGGGATGGCCCCGGAGGGCAGGTGGATGTGGATGTCACTCTCGGCGAAGAAGTCCGGGTCAATCCCGAAGGCCTCGGCGTGGCTGCGGATATAGGAGAGGGCGGTCTGGGCTGATTCCTGCAAGACGGTGCCCAGGGAGCCGGTGAGAATCAACTGCTTGTGTCCCCGCATGCGGGTGGCTTCCACGAAGATGATTTCCCCGCCGAATTCGGTCCAGACCAGCCCCGTGGTCACCCCCACCTGATTGCCGACCTCCGCCACTTCGTGGGTAAATTTTCGGGGTCCGAGGAATTTCTCCACCAACTCTTCGTCCACGGAAAGGGCGCAGGTCCCCTTGCTCTGGACGCAGATGCGGGCCAGTTTGCGGCAGACCATGGCAATTTCCCGCTCCAGGTTGCGCAGACCCGCCTCCCGGGTGTAGCCGCCGATGACCTTGGCAACGGCGGTATCGGTAAACTCGATCCCCAGGTGCGCCAGGGCGTGTTCCCGGAGTTGGCGGGGGACGAGAAAGTGCTGGGAGATCTGGATTTTTTCCTGCTCGGTGTAGCCGGGAAAATAAATGACCTCCAGGCGGTCCAGGAGGGGCGCAGGCAGGGTCTCCACCACGTTGGCGGTGGTGATGAACATGACGCCGGACAGGTCAAAGGGCACGTCCACATAGTGGTCGACGAAGTTTGGGTTTTGCTGGGGATCCAGGATTTCCAGCAGCACCGAAGCCGGGTCGCCCCTGAAATCCTGTCCGATCTTGTCGATTTCATCCAGCATGAACACGGGGTTCTTGACCTCCAGGCGCTTGAGCTCGTTGATGATGCGCCCGGGCATGGCCCCCACATAGGTGCGGCGGTGGCCCCGGAGCTCCGCCTCATCCCGGAGGCCCGCCAGGGACAGGCGCACGAACTTGCGTTCCAGGGCCTCGGCGATGGCCTGGCCGATGGAGGTCTTGCCGGTGCCGGGAGGCCCGGCGAAGCATAGCACGGGACCGCGGTTCATCTGCATGTGGCGTTTTTTGTCGATGATTTCCCGCACCGTGGCCCTGAGCTCATCGAGTTTGATGGGCTTGGATAAGTAGTGGGCCGCGCCCTTTTTCAGGGCGTCGACCGCGGAGCTCACCGTGGCGTAACCGGTGACCATGACAATTTCAGTATGGGGCGCGATCTGCTTGACGGATTCCAGCAGCTGAATGCCGTCCATCTTCTCCATCTTCAGATCGGTGAGCACGACGTCGAACTCCTGGGCCTTGACCTTTTCCAGGGCTTCCAGGCCATTGGCCGCGGTGGTCACCTGGTGGCCTTCTTTTCTCAGGATGTATTCCAGGTTGGTCCGGGCGATTTCCTCGTCGTCCACCACCAGGATCTGGGAGGTCTGGACACTACACAGGGTGTGGACCGCCAGAAACTCCAGGATGCGCTCTTTGACGTGAGGCAGGCCATAGTGCTGGGACTCCAGGATGCGCTCCGCCCTCTTGAGGTCAAGGTTATCTTCCGTGAAGCGGTTCCAGGGCAGGGAGATCAGGTAATCCAGGTAGTTGATGCCGATGGTGTACTCGGCCACGGAGGCATCGGTTTTATCCAGCCGCTCCAGCTCCTTGGCGGCAATGGCGGCCACCGCCTCCGGCAGCTGGGCTTTTTGCACCGCGGCGCGCAGTTCCACCAGCTCCTGAGCCGGCTTGGGGTGCTCTTCTTCAGTCATCTTCCGAAAGAAACCCATAACTATAACCCTCTCTGGGTACGACGCATAACCTATTTAGTATAAAAAAAAATCCTTTTAACAGCAATGGATTGCTGTGGGGCGAGGTTGATTAATTTTCTGATTTTCCTAAGAAAAACTTGGCTTCTTCGGGTCCGGGCGCTTGGTGTTGCATTTTGCAATCCTTGGGCGCTGGCGTTGCAATAATATATAACACATTGAAAATATTACTAAATAATTGTTAAGGCTCAGAACCGTTGCATAATGCAATGAAACGGATTTCCGGGGGGGAACCGGAAAAAAGTTAAAAATGTAGCAAAATCAATTAGATATCCTGAAGGTCGAATTTGGCACCGTTCTTGTATCTGTATGAAGGCAAGAACAACCCCCGCTTCCAGGTGGGCAAAAGGAACCAGAGGGGAAGGCAAAAACCATGAAGAATTTTAGCGACCAAAAAGGCAAAGGCAGGAAGGCAGTGGACGAAAGCTCCGGCGGCTCTGGCACCACCTCCAACCACAGCCAGGAAGTCAAGCGGAAAATCCTGGTGGTGGGCAAGGATTATGCCTTCAGTAACGGGGTGGTAGATTATGCCGCTAACCTCTCCCAGCGACTGGGGTATGACATTATCGCCATGAGCGTCAATCCGGCCCTGGGCACTTCGGGCAAGTTCTTTTCCCCCTACAATCAACACCTCCGGGGAAAGTTCACCCAGCGGGCCCAAGAAGCCTGGGTGCCGGTGGCCACCGAGTTGGCCAGCCAGGGCATCCGCAGCGAGCACGTGGTGAAATTTGAGGGTTTGGCCGGGGCCATCAAGGACCTGAACCACGAAGTCAAGCGCATCGACTTCGTCATCACCGATCAAGGCATCAAGGACCAGGAAATCACGGGGGAGATTCCTCTCCCTGTCTTCAGCATCTCAGGATATCAAGGAGAAAAGGGTATGGCTCAAGAACATCATGAAACCGCGAACCGGGGGAAGTTGATCACCAGGACCATTGGTTTAGGGGTGGCTTCCGTGGCCCTCTATGCCGCAGTGTTTACCAACTCAGGCACCGTCATGAAGTATTTCACCAAAGGCGGCATCTTTACGGCGCTGCCCATTATCACGGTGTTGGCCTTTTCCTTTGTGCACGGCGCTTTTGCCTCTAATCTGTGGTCGGTGCTGGGCATCGAAGCCACCAAGAAAGTGCAGCCTCGGGTGGCCCCGAAGCGGCCGGCGCAGAGAAAGCGTCCCCGCCCGCAGTTACATCTGAATGCCTGATTAATGCCCGAATGAGACCAGACGTTTCCTGCACCCGCCCCCAGCCCTTCCCCTCCCGGGGGGGCCGGGGGCGGGAGGCGGGAACCCCGCTAAGGCTTTAATTCATAACCACAAAACCACCGCAAAACTGGGATTGACCAATAGGGAGGAAGCCTCAATGCATGATGTCGGCACCAGCGTCCAATTTATCGACTTAACTTTAATGTCCATACTTTTTCTGTTCGTCGTAGGTTTCATCGGCGGCTTGGTGAGCGGCTTCATCGGCTCCGGCGGCGCCTTTGTCCTGACCCCGGGGATGATGAGTCTGGGGGTCCCCGGGACCGTGGCCGTGGCCAGCAACATGTGCCACAAGTTCCCCAAGGCCATGGTGGGGGCGTATAAACGCTGGAAGTACGGCCAGGTTGACCTCAAGCTGGGCCTGGTCATGGCGGCCTCCGCCGGCGTGGGGGTGTGGATAGGCATCCAGCTCCAGGAGTGGGTCCTGGCCAAATGGGGCCAGGCCGGCTCCAACCTCTATGTCAGCCTGTCCTTCGTGATCATCCTGGTGGTGGTAGGCGGCTACGTCTTCTTTGACGCCTGGAAGACCTCCAGGTCCGGCGGCGAGGAGAAGGTTTCGCCTCTGGCTACGTGGCTGCAGTCCATCAATCTGCCCCCCATGATATACTTCAAGACCGCCAACGTGCGCATCTCCGTGTGGTTTACCATCCCCGTGGGTTTCGCCACCGGGATGCTGGCAGCCACCATCGCGGTGGGCGGCTTCATCGGGGTGCCCGGCATGATCTATGTGGTGGGGGCCGGAGGTCTGGTGTCTTCGGCCACGGAACTCGTCGTCGCCTTCGTCATGGGCTTCTTTGGGACCATCAAGTGGGCCATGCACGGCCAGGTAGATATCCGCCTGACTCTGCTCATTCTGGCCGGGTCCCTTTTTGGGGTGCAGCTGGGGGCCATCGGCACCACCTACGTCAAAGAACACATGATCAAGGTCGTCATGGGCAGCATCATGCTTATCGTGGCGGTGAGCCGGGGCCTGGCGGTGCCGAGATATCTCACCGAATTGAAGTTGATCTCCGTGGGCGAAACCACCCTGTCTATCATGGGCACCGCCAGCTTTATCATCATGTGTTTCGCCCTCAGCTTCGGGGCCTTGATCATCCTGGGCGCCATGTGGAAGGCCAAGCGGGCCGAAACCGCGGCCAAAAAGGCGGGGTTCGCCTCCATCTAACCGCTTTCCGGGTGGGCGGGGGCAAAAGGCCTCCGCCCTTACCTCCTCCTCCCAAAGCACTTCTTTTATACCAATGAGCAATCAAAAGACTATTTTTTGTCATTCTGAGCGCAGCGAAGAATCTCTCTTTTAAAGTCGCCGAGATTCTTCACTCCGCTATGCTCCGTTCAGAATGACATAAATATTCATTGTTTTTTGACTGCAACTTCGTATTAAGTCTGAATCTCTCCCGGCCCTTTTGCCGCCGCCTCGGTCATACCAGAGGCAGGTACGCCGTCAGGGGGCGGGCCCGGTGTTCCAGGATTGTCTGCTTGCGGAGTTGCCCC
This sequence comes from Pseudomonadota bacterium, assembly GCA_018897875.1. Taxonomy (GTDB): domain Bacteria; phylum Desulfobacterota; class Desulfobaccia; order Desulfobaccales; family 0-14-0-80-60-11; genus 0-14-0-80-60-11. The sequence goes on from JAHIKF010000321.1 coordinate 24,694, forward strand.
GCTTCCAGCAAGAGGAGCCGATGCCCCAGATGGTAAAAGGCTTCCAGGGAGTCGCCCAGCAGCAGGGCGGCGGCTCCGTACCGGGTCCGGTACTCCCGGAGGACGGTGGCCAGCATGGCGGCCCCGGCGGTGGTGGCGAACTCGCCGGAGATCGCCGCCAGGATCAACTCCGGCCCTTTTACCAGTTCCCGGGCCCACACGGCCCGGCCGTAGATGGCGTTGGACACCTGAGTCGGGTTTTGGGTGAGATGGGCCTTAAGTTCCAATTGCTCCAGCAAGTCAGCGTGGGGCGCTAAAGCCTCCGCCTCCGAGCATCCCTGGTAATAACAGGGGCCCAGGGCGATATTCTCGGCGAGGCTCATGAGGTGCAGCAGCACCTGCTGGGGCGAGATATAGGCGATGCGGCGCCGGAGGCGAAAGAGCTTCTCCCGGCGCCGCGTTGCTGCATCCCGGCCCCAATGGCGGACGTGGCCCGCCACCGGGGAGGCGAGCGTGGACGCCACTTCCAGCAGGGGCGAACTCACGGCCAGGCCGGCCCCTTCGATGAGCACGACCTCGTTGAACGCCACCGCCAGGGACAGGGGCGCGGGCCAGGCGCTATCTCCCGGCAGGGTGACCATATCCAGATTCAAGGCATGGTGCAGCATAGGTTCCGTTGCGCTTCACGGCGGCGCCAACCGGGGGGGCTCACAGGTAATAAGCCGCAGTCAGGATGATGTTCGTGGCCCCAATGAGCACCAGGCTCCAGATGGCCGCTTCGGAGGTATTGCGCGCCACCTCGTCCATGTTGATGCGGGAACTGAAGCCGAAATAGATGGACACGGTGGCAATGAGCATGGCAAAGAGCGTGGTCTTGGCAAAACCCACCCCCAGGTCAATCAACTGGAGGGCATTGACGAACGACAGCCAGAATTTGGCCCAGAAGATCTCGGCAAACGCCTGGGCAAAGAGATACCCCCCGATGATGGCGGTGAACACGCAGAGGATATAGAGGCACATCAGGCTGATGGTGATCCCCCAGAAGCGCGGCACCCCCAGGTAACGGTAGGGGTCGATGCCCATCATCTTCAAGGCCCGAATCTCCTGGTTTACCGACATGTTGCCGATTTCAACGGTGATGGCGCCGCCGGAATTGAGCAAGACGAAGAACGCGGCCCACACCGGCCCCACCTCCCGCACCACGATGGTGACCAGCAGCCAGCCGATGAATTCCTCTCCCTGGAGCTTGACCAGCTGCTGGGTGGCGTTGACGATCACCAACATGCCCAGCATGAGGGACGTAAAGACCAGGATATAGGCCCGCCGGATAGCGGTGAAATACACCTGCCGGCTCAGTTCCCGGAAAAACAAGCCTATACAGGGGGGACCGATGAAGGCTCCCAGGATGAGGCGATGGAACATGGCGCAGATGTCCAGCAATCGGGACAGCCGGGCGCCGAAATTACCCCAGGCCTGCCCCAGGAGCCCGCCCAGGACCCTTACCATCCTAAATAACCGGTTCATGAGGTTCCTGTGAGGCCGATAGAGGGGGTAATTCCAGGGAGAAGACCGCGCCGCCGGACTCCCGGGGCGCCACCGTGAGACTACCGCGGTGCTGGGAGGCGATGGCCGCGGCCAGGGCCGGCCCCAGGCTTCCCTGAATCCGGCCCGGCTCGCCGAACGGATTTAACCACCCCTGGCACTCCGCAGCCGAGCGCGGGTTCCCGGAAACCCAGACGGCCAGACGGACCCCTCCCGCCGGGGTGGGCTCCGCCTTAATACCCAGTTCCCCGGCCGGCGGAACCAGATCCACGGCAAAAGCCAGGAGGTAGAGCACGGCCAGGCTCAGTTTTGCCTCTGACCCCCAGACCGGCGGCAGGGGCGCAAACTCCTGGCGTTGCGTGACCTCCGCCGGCAGCCCCATGGTCGCCAAGCGCCAGGCCCGCTGCAACCCGGGGGTGACATCAATTCGATTCCACTCCCCTTCGGGGTCAGACCAGAGGTGGGAGAGATCGTCAAACACCGTGTCCAGTCTGGCCCGCATCAAGGCCAGGGTCTGGTGGGCCGGCCCGGTGGCCTCTCCACCCCCCAGTTCCTGCTCCAGAGCCTGCAATTGAGCCTGCCAGGCCTGGAAGACCGGAATCCCACGGGCTATCACCTTCCCGAGGCAGGCCCGGGCTTCCCCGTCAATCAGCCGCTGCCCCAGTTTGGGCACGGCCGTACCCAGCCGTTCCAGGACCTCCTGGATCACCACCACCTCGGCCTGTCCCTGGGCATCGACCCGTTTCAGGTTCTCCAGCCAAAGATCGAAATCTTCAGGTTTGGCGCCCTTCAAAGCCGCGGTCACCATGCTGAGGGTCCTTAAAGGCTCCGTGATGTGCCGCACCCAGAAGTAGATGAGGCTCATGGCCAGGACCCCGGAGATAAACAGGCTCAGAATAATCTCCACCCAGATGTTCCAGCGGATATTGGTCTGCTCCTGGCTCTGGATGAGGAGCAGTTGGCGCATCCGGTTGGTATCGATGCCGATTTTGGCCACGCCCCAGAAGACTGCCCCCTCATCCGCCAGCAGCACGTGCACCGGCATGTAGCGCAGCAGCATCTCCCCTTCTTCTTTAGGGCCCCGATTGACGGATTCCTGGATGGTGTTGTCCACCCGCTGCTGCGTTGTGATGCTGTTGATGAGGTCCTTTTCCAGGCCTTGAAACGACTTCATGATTTTTTGGGGGCCGGGCATGGGCTTCAGTTCCGGAGCATCCCGGCGATAAAACAGGTAGGTCAGGTGCCGGCCCTGGGCGTCTTTCTGCCCCTGGATCAGCTCAACCCCTTCAATGATTTCATTGAAGGTGACCTTCTCCCACAAGAGATCTTTGATCCACTGATCTATCTCCGTATTTGAGGTCGGCGTCACCTTCAACAACCCCTTGACCGACGAAAATTCCAGGACCAGGAGCCGGGCGATGGTGGTGGCCTCCACTTCGGC
>JAHIKF010000322.1 GCA_018897875.1 Pseudomonadota bacterium
CACCGGGGGGCCAACCAGCCGGTGAAGAATAAACTTTCCGGCCGGGTGGAGATCACCTCCCAGAATCACGGCTTTGCCGTGGACCTGGACTCCATCCCCGACCCGGCGGTGGAACTGACCCACGTTAACCTCAACGACGGCACCCTGGAGGGGTTGCGCCACCCCGGACTCCGGGCCTTCTCGGTGCAGTACCACCCCGAGGCCTCCCCGGGCCCCCATGACGCGGATTATTTGTTTGAGGAATTCTTGAAAATGTTGGAAAAGGCCTAAATCTTTCCAAGCCTTCGAGTCGGCAGCACATTTATTCGGGAGGTTTCATTGGGAAAAAAACCACCGTTATACGAGTCAGTCGACTGGCCCCATTTTATCATTCAGAGCATGGCCGATGGGGTTATTACGGTGGATGGGAAGTTGCGGATTACTGATCTTAACCGGGCCGGAGAAAAGCTAACCGGTTATTCCCGGGAGGAGGCCCTGGGGCGATTCTGCGGAGATATCCTGAAGAGCAGTTTGTGCGGCCGGGAATGTCCCATGAAAATGGCCATGAACCATGGCGAGGCGGTATCCCGGGAAGTGGTCTTGCAAAACCGGTTGGGGCAAAAAATAGAGATCATGATAGCTGCTTCAGCGTTGCGGGACGACCAGGATAACCTTTGGGGAGGAGTGGAGACTTTTCGAGATATCGGCCCCTTCAAACTCTTAGAAAAGGAAGGCCGCTATTTAGTCGAGATATTCGCCCACGACCTGAAAACCCCGGTGGTGGCGGTAGCTGGCCTTTTAAACCGTCTCCGCCAGGGCAAGATGGGCGAACTCACCCAAGAACAAACCGCCTATATTGCGACCATATACCAGGAAATGCAACGATTGGAGAAGCTCATTACCAGCTTTTTGGACTTTGCCCGGCTGGACCTGCATATAATCACGCCCACCCTCGGAGCCATCCAAGTGGAAAAGGAATGTCGGGAGGTTGTAGACCGGTTTCAAGCCCTGGCAGAAGCTAAAGGGATTGGCTTGCAGATGGAATTTCCTCAGGCAGGTCTTGTGCTTCAGGCTGATCCCCTGCTGTTTCAGCGCGCTCTGGGCAATCTCCTGGAAAACGCCCTTAAATACTCCCCGCCCCAGGGTAACGTGGTTTTGGCAGTTGACGATAAGGGTGCTGAGGTGCAATTTGCTCTCAAGGACCAGGGGCCAGGCATTGCTCCTCAGGACCTGCCGCATCTGTTTGAGTTATTGTATCGAGGCAAAAGCGCGGCTCAAGAAAAATCCGGGTTGGGGCTGGGATTGGCCATCGTCAAACGTATCATCGACGCGCACGGGGGCCGCCTCTGGGTGGAAAGCCAAGAAGGACGCGGCGCCACCTTTTTCTTTACCCTGCCCAAGCTTACGGTTAGTTAACGGTTCATCATGGCTCGGATTATCATCTCAGTATGAAAAGTTAGGATAGCACGTGTAGCCCTCAAAAAATGATAATCCCAAAATGAAACGGGTCATAGCTATTACCTTTGTCGGGGCTGCCCTTATCTGGGCCGGGAACTTCTACTGGCAAAATTTCCGGCTGGCCGGGCCCGCGGTCCAGCCCCCGCCCCGGGACCTCGCCGGGCTCCCGGAGGAGGGCAAAGGCCCCGGCTCCGGGAAATCCGCTGACCCGGCCGTCTTTCCCTTAAAGCTGCCGCCGGGATTTGCCTGGACGGTTTTCGCCCGGGAGGTGAAGGGCGCCCGGGTTTTGGCCCTGGACCCCAATGGCAACCTTCTGGCCAGCCTCACCTCCCAGGGGAAGGTGGTGGCCTTGCCGGATACCAACGGCGACGGCGTCGCCGAGGCCGCAGTGACCGTGCTGGAAGGGCTGGATAAGCCCCACGGCTTGGCCTTCGGCCCCGGGAAGGAGCCCCGGCTCTACGTGGCCGAAACCGGCCAGGTGGCGGCCTACGATTACGACCCGGAGCGGCTCACGGCCACCTACCAGCAGAAAATCGCCGACCTGCCCCCGGGCGGCCGACATTTCACCCGGTCCCTGAGGTTTTTGCCGGGAGCCCGGGACCGGCGCCTGTTGATTTCCGTGGGCTCCAGTTGCGACGCCTGCCAGGAGGACGACCCGCGGCGCGCCAAGATCCTGGCGGTGAACCCCGACGGCGGCGATATTTCGACCTATGCCTCGGGGCTGCGGAACTCGGTTTTTATGGTGGTCCATCCCCGGAGTAAACACGTCTGGGCCACGGAAATGGGCCGGGACGATCTGGGGGACAATTGGCCCCCGGACGAGATCAACATCATCCTGGAAGGGAGCCATTACGGCTGGCCTTACTGTTACGGCAAACGCCTCCATGACGATAAGAGCGATCCCACCGGGGCTCACCGGGAGTTCTGTAAGGACACCATTCCGTCTTTTATCGACATCCCGGCGCACTCCGCGCCCCTGGGCCTGGCCTTCTTCCCGGCCGAGTGGCCCCGGGAGTTCCGCCACGACCTCCTGGTGGCCTTGCACGGCGCCGCCAACCGCACCGCACCCACGGGAGCAAAGGTGGTGCGCTATAAGCTGGATGCCGCCGGCAATTTTGTCGACGTGGAGAATTTCATCACCGGCTGGCTGACGCCTCCCGGCGCCCTGGGCCGCCCGGTGGACATTCTTATAACGCCCGAAGGGGTCATCTTTATTTCCGATGATAAAGCTGGGGTGGTTTATCGGGTGGTTTATGAGAAAATGTGAGGAAGTAAGGTTATGTTAGAAAAACATCCTGACACAATGAGCGATTCAGAACTTTATCAAAAGATTCATTCATGGGTCCACACAAAAACCCCAGAATCGATTTTTTTAGATTACAAGAAGGAACTATTTTTTGAAACACAGAAACAAAAGATAGAATTAGGAAAAGATATTTCATCATTTGCTAATACAAAAGGAGGGTGTTTATTATATGGAATTGATGAGGATAGACAAAGTATAGATTCGGCTCCTATTCCTAAAATAGAGTATGGAATGGTACCAATAAATCGTCAATTGATTGATATTGAGAATATTTTAGGTAGCATTATATCTCCAACTTTACCAGAATTAAGAATCCGTCAAGTATCACTTGAACATGATACTAGTAAAATAGTTTATCTTATCTGGCATCCGAAAAGTTGGGTGGCCCCTCATATGGTAAACGGTTTCAAAAACAATAAATACTATAAACGGGGTAATTTTAAATCAGAACCAATGGAAGAACATGAAGTAGACATCTTATATCAAGCACGAAGTTTAACAAATAATAAATTGAGAGATTTTATTAAAAATATTGACTTTGGATTAAATCATATACAACAATCGGCTTTTCATTTGAAGTTTGTTGCATCTCCATATTATTTATCGCCTTATTCTAAATATTTTAATTATCCAGATGCTTCTAAATTAATAGAACCTGATCATCTCATACGAGATAAGATATCTTTTTTAAACGGAGTTACATTTACCACTCATGATAGAGAGTTTGTTATTAAAACTTACTTTAATGGTATGCTGTCTATTTGCTATAATGTTGAAGATCATATCAAAAATATGACTATAGATGGTGTTAACTTAAATATATTATATTTAAAAGGACTTATTCCTATATTACATAATATCATAAATGTGGTAGCTTCTTATTATAAAAAGCTATGTTTTTATGGACCCATAACTATTAATCTCTTATTAGATAATTCTAATAAAATGTATCTGTATTGCGATAAGTCAAAGTGGATTGGAAATATGAGACATTCAGAATTTGATAATTATGTTTGGAATAATATAAAATTTGAATTTGATGAAGTATTCTCAGCAATAGATATTTTATCTAAAACTGGCACTATAATAGAGACATTAACCAATAGAATCAAATATGGTTTTGGATATTACAATTTTGAAAATAACCCTTAATGAAAGGCTGCTTGGCTAATAGGAGTGCGCCGTGAACCTGGACCAGAAGCTAATTGAGGAAATCGTAGGTCGCATTTTGGCTGTTACCCTGGCAGATCGGATCATCATTTTCGGATCGGCTGCCACTGGCAAAATGACCCGGGATAGTGATATTGACGTGCTGGTTCTGAAGTCCGCCCCCGATAATCCTCGCCGCGAAAGCGTGCGTGTCCGACAGGCTTTAAGTGCTTTGGGCTATCCCTTCGACATCATTGTCATGGCCACAGAGCGCTTTGAGGAAAGCAAAGGGGTCATCGGGGGCATCGCCTTTCCGGCCAACAAATATGGGAAAGTGATCTATGAGGCCGCCTGAGGAGGTAAAACGCGACCTGGTCCGGCAATGGCTAGCAAGGGCCGATGATGACCTGGATGCGGCCAAATTCCTTTTTGCTCCCGGAAAGTCTTTTTTTGCCGCCATCTGCTTCCACTGCCAGCAGGCCGCGGAAAAGTATTTAAAGGCGCTTTTAACCTGGCATCAAATCGAGTTCCCCAAAACCCATGATCTGGAATTGCTTCTTAGTCTCATCGCCTCGACAGACTCGGCTCTGGCTTCGTCATTGACCGAAGTTGCCCTGCTCAATCCCTACGGGGTGGAAATTCGCTATCCCGGGGATGTCCCGGAGACTACCGGGAAAGACGCTGAAGAAGCAATGCGACTTGCCGATAAAGTGCAGGAAGCGATCTTCCTGGCGTTGAAAGACAAGGCTTGAGAAATATTGTGGGGTGGGGGCGGCCCACCATTTAATATCCCGATTATATGGAATGTTTGGTCAAATGCACCATGCCTATAACTAAACCAAACGCAACCCCCAATCCTATTGAGGAGGGCTGCACAATGACTCGAAAATACCTGTTGGTCGTCATCGCCATAGTGGCGCTCTTGGGGGTGTTTGCCCTGTCGGCCCACGCCTCGGTGGTTGGCCGCTTTACCCTGATCAAGGGCAAGGTGGACGTCCTCAAGGGCGGCAAGCTCCCCGCCATTGCCGCCCAGGTCCAGGACGGGGTGGAAACCGGCGACGTGATTCGCACCAAGAGCGGGGCCAAGGCCCAACTGTCCATGGTGGATGCCTCCGTCATCACCCTGGCGCCGGAGTCCCGCCTGGCCATCGCCGATTATCAATATAATCCCGCCCGGGGAGAGCGCCGGGCCGTGTTGCGCCTCTTCCGGGGCCTGGTGCACACCGTGGTTAACCGTATCATCAAGACCGAAGAGCCGGATTTTCTCATGGAGACCCACACCGCCACCATCGGGGTGCGAGGCACCGACTGGTACACGCTCCTGGGCCCCAATTCCACGGGGGTGTATCTGCCCCGGGGTATTTTGGGCGTCAGTTCCAACCTCCCCACCGTTCCGGCCTTGCTCCTGCTGCAGTCCAGTCAATTTACCCAGATTATCCAGGGCAGACAACCCTCCCTGGCCCAGGCCCTGACGCCGGAGATCCTGAGAATGCTGGACCGGCTGATGGACACCGGGCTGACCGACGGCGGGTTAGGATTTGGCCAGCCTGCCCGCGGTACGGGCGCCCAATACCAAACTCCCTTGACCATGCCGGGGAGCCCGGATCAGAAGATTTTGCAGCAAACTATTCCCCCGGTGCTCGTGCCCCAGCATCAGGCTCCACCTCCGGTCCAATCGGCTCCGGTCCAACCGGGACCGCATGGGAGCCCGCATTAATGCGTCAGTTCGCCCGCGGCTGGCATCAATGATGCGGAGAGCTGAGACCGAGTCGCAATCGATTGACGACACAGGCGTTTCGCCTATGCAGGCGCGGGCGAAACGTCCATGACCTCTGGGTTGGTCACTCACGGAGATAAAAATCCCCCCTACCCCCCTTTAGAAAAGGGGGGGAAAGACTGCGGCCTCCTTAAAGTCCCCCTTTTTTAAAGGGGGATTTAGGGGGATTTGAAGTTTCACGGTAAAGTCTGTGTCTGCAAATAATTGCTTTTTGAAAGCACCTCGGTATTAGACTCCGGGGCGCCGGTGGCCGGGTGGCTTCACCCTCCCGGTGTTCTCCGGCGCCCGCGGCCGGGATGCCGGGATCAGGAAAAATCTACTGGCCTTGATAGGCGCAAAAGAATACTATTGATAGGATGTCTTCCAGGCGCTCTACCTGCCGGGCCACCTCGCCGGCCTTAGCCTGGAGAGGTAAATAAACCCGCATAACTGCGCCGGTTTGGCGCCTTTTGGGTTACGGATAAGGGAAAGGAACATTGGGGCAGGGCCGAGACTTCCGTCCTGGCCGGCGCCCTGATTATCAACGAAAAGATGCCCAAACGCACCGACCTTAAGAAGATCCTGATCATCGGCTCAGGCCCCATCATCATCAGTCAGGGCTGCGAGTTTGATTATTCCGGCACCCAGGCCTGCAAAGCCTTGAGGGAAGAAGGCTATGAGGTGGTCCTGATCAACTCCAACCCGGCCACCATCATGACCGACCCCGAGATGGCGGACCGCACCTATATCGAGCCCATCACCCCGGAAATGGTGTGCCAGGTGATCGAGCGTGAGCGCCCCGATGCCCTGCTGCCCACCCTGGGGGGGCAAACCGGTCTCAACTGCGCCATTGCCGTGGCCGAAACCGGCATCCTGGAGAAATACGGCGTCGAGATGATCGGGGCCAACCCCGAGGTCATCAAAAAGGCCGAAGACCGGGAACTCTTCCGGGACGCCATGGCTAACATCAATCTCCGGGTACCCAACAGCGTCATCGTGCGCAACCAGGATGAGGTCGTGGCCGCCGCCCCGGTCATCGGCTACCCCGTCATCGTGCGGCCCAGCTTCACCCTGGGGGGCACCGGCGGCGGCATCGCCTACAACCTGGAGGACTTGCAGGCCCTGTCCGCCGAAGGCCTGGCCGCCAGCATGATCACCGAAGTGATGCTGGAAGAGTCGGTGCTGGGCTGGAAGGAATTCGAACTGGAAGTGATGCGGGATTTCCAGGACAACGTGGTGATTATCTGCTCCATCGAAAATCTGGACCCCATGGGGGTACACACCGGGGATTCCATCACCGTGGCCCCGGCCCAAACCCTGACCGATCAAGAGTACCAGGTAATGCGGGATGCGGCCATCGCCATCATCCGGGAGATCGGGGTGGAAACCGGCGGCTCCAACATTCAGTTTGCCGTCAACCCCGAAAACGGCGACATGGTGATCATCGAAATGGACCCCCGGGTATCCCGTTCCTCGGCCCTGGCCTCCAAGGCCACGGGCTTCCCCATCGCCAAGATTGCGGCCAAGCTGGCGGTGGGCTTCACCCTGGACGAGATCCACAACGACATCACCCGGGAAACCTACGCCGCGTTTGAACCCACCATTGACTACTGCGTGGTCAAGATCCCCCGCTGGGCCTTTGAGAAGTTTCCGGGGGCCGAGGATTTCCTCACCACCTCGATGAAGTCCGTGGGGGAAGTAATGGCCATCGGCCGCACCTTTAAAGAAGCCCTGCAAAAAGGCATCCGGTCGCTGGAGATCTCCCGGTTCGGCCTGGGCGCCGACGGCAAGGACCTACCCGACCTGTCGCCCGAGGCCCTGCGGTGCAAGCTCCGGGTCCCCAATTCCCTGCGCCTCTTTTACCTGCGCCAGGCCTTGCGCGATGGCCTGTCGGTGGACGAAATCAATGAGATCACCGGCATCGACCCCTGGTTCCTCTACCAGATTCGCGACCTGGTGGGTTTCTCCGATGAACTGGCCGCCTTCGGTGAACTCCTCCGCCAGGGCCGCGGCCAGGACCAGCTCCCGGACATGCTCCGGCGGGCCAAGGAGTGGGGCTTCTCCGACCGTCAGCTCGCCCATCTCTGGGGCGGCGATGAGGACCGCCTGGCATTGATGCGCCGGGAGCTCGGCATCAATCCGGTCTACAAGCTGGTGGACACCTGCGCCGCCGAGTTTGAAGCCTATACCCCCTATTTTTACTCCACCTATGAGTGGGAAGACGAGGCCCGCCGGACCATTGGCGACAAGGTCATGATCCTGGGCGGCGGCCCCAACCGCATCGGCCAGGGCATCGAGTTCGACTACTGCTGCTGCCAGGCCTCCTTCGCCCTGAAAGAGATCGGGGTGGAGTCCATCATGGTCAACTCCAACCCCGAAACCGTGTCCACGGACTACGACACCTCGGACAAGCTCTATTTCGAGCCCCTCACCAAAGAAGACGTGCTCCACATCGTGGCCGCGGAACAGCCCCTGGGCCTGATCCTCCAGTTCGGCGGCCAGACCCCCCTGAACCTGGCGGTGCCTCTGGGACAGGCCGGGGTCCGCATCATGGGGACCGGGGCCGAGGCCATCGACCGGGCCGAAGACCGCCGGCTCTTCAAGCACATGTTGAATAAGTTGGGCCTCAAGCAGCCCCCCAACGATACCGCCACCAGCGTGGACCAGGCCCTGGCCATCGCCCACAGCATCACCTACCCCGTGCTGGTGCGGCCCTCCTACGTCCTGGGGGGGCGGGCCATGCAGATCGTCGCCGACGACGCGGCCCTGATCAACTTCATGAATTGGGCCCTGGTGGCCTCGCCGGACCATCCCATCCTCATCGACAAGTTCCTGGAAGACGCCATCGAAGTGGACGTGGACGCCATCTGCGACGGCCACATCACCGTCATCGGCGGCATCATGGAGCACATCGAAGAGGCCGGCATCCATTCCGGCGACTCCGCCTGCGTCTTGCCGCCCTACTCCCTCTCCCGCTCCATCCAGGAGGAAATCAAGGCCCAGACCCGGGCCCTGGCGGGGGAACTTGGGGTGATCGGGCTCCTCAACATCCAGTTCGCAGTCAAGGATAACCAGGTCTACGTCCTGGAGGTCAATCCCCGGGCCTCTCGTACCGTCCCCTTTGTCAGCAAGGCCACCGGGGTTTCGCTCGCCAAGTTGGCCACCAAGGTGATGCTGGGCCGCACCCTGACCGAGCTGGGCTTCACCAAAGAGATCGAGCCGCCTTACTTCGCGGTGAAAGAGTCGGTCTTTCCCTTCCGGCGCTTTCCCGGGGTGGACCCTTTGCTGGGCCCGGAGATGCGCTCCACCGGGGAAGTCATGGGCATCGACGCGGATTTCGGCCTGGCCTTTGCCAAGTCCCAGTTAGCCGCGGGACAGATCGTGCCGCTTTCCGGCGGCGTGGTCTTCAGCGTCAAGAATGCGGACAAGCCCCAGGCCGTGACCCTGGCCCAGGGGTATATGGACGAAGGCTTTCAGCTCTTTGCCACCAGCGGCACCGCGGCGTTTTTCCGGGACCATGGCCTGACGGTGACAGAGGTCTATAAGGTGCGGGAAGGCCGGCCCCACATCATCGACCGCATCAAGAGCCAGGAAATCTCCCTGCTGGTCAACACCCCGGCAGGGCGCCAGACCACCGGCGACTCCCACTCCATCCGCCTGGTGGCCCTGGAACACAACATCCCCTACACCACCACCATGGCCGCGGCCCGCGCCACCCTGGACGCCATCCGGGCCCAAAAACGGGGCAAACTGGAAGTGAAAACCATCCAGGAGTACCATGAGATGATCAACAAGTCCGACGGGTTGAGGAAAGCAACCGGCAAATAGAGATGTAGGGTGCGCACCGCGCACCGTTAAGGGGGGGCAGCGGCGTAGGGTGCGCTCCGCGCACCAATGTTTGCGGGTTGTGCCTACCCTGGACGTCGGTTATCTGAAGGGTTACATAGAGGATTTCCAAGAAATCTGGTAAAATGCATTAAAGGTGGACAAAATGACTCGGCTTGAGCAATTAGTCAAGGAACTGCCGCCCGAATTGCACCGCGCCGCCGAAGATTTTCTGGAGTCTCTCCTGTCCAAGCGGTCTCGCAAGAAAAAAGAAGCCTTAAAATTGGACTGGCGCGGCGGCTTGCGCGACTTGCGGGACCGGTACACTTCCGTGGAGCTTCAGCACAAGGCTCAGGAATGGTGGGGAGATTAGTGTATCTCCTGGACACCAACATCATCCTGGAACTTCTCCTCGATCAAGACCACGCCGACCATGTCGCGGCGTTCCTCAACCAGGCTGCGCCCGACAGCCTCCATATCTCTGAATTTTCCCTTTATTCAATAGGGGTTATTCTCCTAAGGTTGAAGCGCTTTGATCTCTTTCTCCGATCAGTGAAAGATTTGTTCCTCTCGGAAGTCATCGGGCTACTGCAACTAGGGGTGGAGGATATGGCGAAAGTAAGCGAAGTCGCCCAAGCCTTTGACCTCGATTTTGATGATTCCTATCAGTATGTTGCCGCCGAAAAATTCAACTTAGAACTGTTGAGTTTCGACCGCGATTTTGACCGGACTCCCCGGGGCCGCAAAACCTTGGAAGAAATTATGTAATGCTCCCTGCGCGCCAATAAGGCGGGCCGTGCCTGCCCCACATTGAACAACTTGGCATCCAGACGGCACGGAGCGGCAGTATCGCGAGGGCGACCCTCTGATTAGAGAAGCCCTGGAATGTGGCAAGGTCTTGTCTGAATTGCCGGTTGCGTAGTAAAATATAACCGTACATTAATCCTGGACAGCCCTATGGGAGTATCGGCTATGAACCTCCGGGAAGAGATTATCAAAAACCTGGACACCCTCTCCGCGGATGCCCTGGAAGGCGTTCTGGAGTACATTCAATTTATCCAGGAGCCGGAAGAAGTTGAGCCCACTGAAGGCGAGCTCAAGGCCATTGCCCAAGGGGAAGAGGCTTACGCCAAAGGCGAATACGTCAGATGGCGGGATATTAAGAGAGAATTGAATTTATAGAGGATATTTATGCTTTTTTGCACAGGCTGGAAAGCCTGTGCTACCAGTTAAAAAAAATGAGCTAACAACGCAGGCTGAAGCCTGCGGCTACCAAAAATCATTGCCGGTCCGGCGAAGGGCGAGATGTTGAAAACCCAGAACCCAGAACCCAGAACCCAGAACCCGGGGACGGTCATCCTCCAGGATGATCGCCCCAAAGAACACTGCGGCGTCTTCGGCATCTACGGGCACCCGGACGCGGCCCGCATCACCTTTTTCGGCCTCTACGCCCTCCAGCACCGGGGCCAGGAGTCCTGCGGCATCGTCGCCGGCGACGGCGCCCGGGTCCGCATGCACCGGGGCCTGGGGCTGGTGCCCGAGGTCTTCAACCCCGCCGTCCTGGATGAGTTGCCGGGTCATCTGGCCATCGGCCACGTGCGCTATTCCACCACCGGCTCCACCATGCTCATCAACGCCCAGCCCTTCGTGGTGCAGCACGGCGGTTTGATGATCGCCATCGGCCACAACGGCACCCTCACCAACGCCCGCCAGATTCGCTGCCGCCTGGAGGAGGAGGGCTCCACCTTCCAGTCCACCATGGACACCGAGGTTATCGTCCATCTGATGGCCCGGCACCGGCGGGGCAACCTCATCGATTTGATCGACTCTTTGGCCGCGGCCCTGGCCGAAGTCAAGGGATCCTATTCCCTGGTGATCTCCACCGCCGACCAGGTCATCGCCGCCCGGGACCCCCACGGCTTTCGGCCCCTGTGCCTGGGGCAGCTGAACGGCTCCTGGGTGGTGGCCTCCGAAACCTGCGCCCTGGACCTGATCCAGGCCGATTACTGGCGGGAGGTGGAACCCGGCGAGATCGTGGTTATGGACAAAAACGGGCTCCATTCCCACAAGCCCTTTGCCCCGGCGCCGCCCCATTACTGCATCTTCGAATACGTCTATTTCGCCCGGCCGGACAGCTTGGTCTACGGCCAGAGCGTCTACCTGGTGCGCAAGCGCCTGGGCGCCGCCCTGGCCCGGGAACACCCCCTGACCGGCGACCTGGTGATGCCCTTCCCCGATTCCGGGACCTACGCCGCCCTGGGCTACGCCGCGGCCACCGGCCTCCCCTTTGAAATGGGGGTCATCCGCAATCACTACGTCGGCCGCACCTTCATCCAGCCGTCCCAGAGCATGCGGGATTTCTCCGTCCGGATCAAACTCAACCCCGTGCGGGACATCCTCAAGGGCAAACGGGTGGTGGTGATCGAAGACTCCATCATCCGGGGCACCACCACCCGCTCCCGGGTCAAATCCCTGCGGGAAGCCGGCGCCAAGGAAGTGAGCATGGTGGTGAGTTGCCCGCCCCACCGCTTCCCCTGCTATTACGGCATCGATTTTTCCAGCAAAGGCGAACTCATCGCCTCCCAGCAAGAGGTCGACCAGATCCGCGACTTCCTGGGCCTGGATTACCTGGGTTACCTGAGCCTGGAAGGGCTGGTGGAGGCCACCCAAATAAACCATAGCGACTTCTGCCTCTCCTGCTTTTCGGGCGACTACCCCGTGCCCCTGGAGTCCGACTTCTCCAAGACCTGCTTCGAAGACGACGTCTGCTCGGCCTCCCACGGCCAATCCCTCCTGCCGCCGGTGTGTGGCATAGGGGTAAAAGGCGAAAAGGGCAAAAGGCGAAAAGGGTAACGATATTTGCAGTGAATACAATGAGATGAACCGTTATAACCGCCCCCCTCCCCTGCTGCCTTGCTTTACCCGCCTCCCGACGGCCCCGGCCTCCCACCGGTTGGGTGGTTTTGCGCCGGATGAAATCTAAACACTTGAATTTTGCTTCAGGTTTAGTATGATGGCCGCAATTGCCACGCATTTCACGGTAGTTAGCCCAAAAGGAGGAATCGCATGCCTGAGTGCGCCTGCGGTTGCGGTGAGGAAACCAAGAGGGCCAAGTTTCTGGCCGGTCACGAACAGAAGTTGCGCAAACAACTGGATGAGAAGATGGGGGGTCTTCCACTCCTGGCCTCCCTGGTGAAGGTGACCCAGATGTACGCCCAGGACCGGATGAGCCTGGAGGGCCTGGGCCGCCTGGTCAGGCTGATTTACCAAAAGGATTAACCGCCGCGATCCGGGCGGCGCCGGAGGGGTGTAGCCGCTTTTCCCCAGGGTGAAGCTCAACCGCGGCGCTGATATCAGTACGGCGACCCGTATGAGTCAACGGCTTACTAATACTACTGTGTCATAAAATAGTTGCAAAAACTATCAAACTATGCGTATGCTGGGTGCATGACAAATGCACCCGTACCCAATATCGAGGCCAGGTTTCGTGCGTATGCGGAAAAGCTGTCCACTGCGTTGGGTCATGC
>JAHIKF010000323.1 GCA_018897875.1 Pseudomonadota bacterium
ATACCAGATTGCAGTCAAAGGGTGGCACAGGCTTTCCAGCCTGTGCAGGCGCAGGCTAAAGCCTGCGGCTACAGAAAATAGCCTTTTGAGCGCAACTCAGTATGACGCCAAAGAGCAATCAAAAGGCTATTTTTTGTCATTCTGAGCCTAGCGAAGAATCTCTCTTTTAACGTCGCCGAGATTCTTCACTGCGCTGCGCTCCGTTCAGAATGACATGGATATGCAATGTCTTTTGACTGCAACTTCGTATCAAAACTTTTGAACATGCCTTAAACCAAACTGCGATCATACAGGCAATTTATCTTCCCTAGGGGCGGACCCATGTGTCCGCCCTCAGGTTGGGCGCACACGCGGGTGCGCCCCTACAGACCGTGGGCTTTTCTTACTTCATAGGCGCGCAACCTGGTATCAAACCTCTTTTTTTACCTCGGAATTCCATTTCCAGATCTCGTAGATGGCCGGGTAAACCATCAGCTCCATGAGAAAAGAGGTGAAAATCCCGCCGATCATGGGGGCGGCGATGCGTTTCATGACGTCGGCGCCGGTCCCCGAGGCCCACATGATGGGGATCAGCCCCAGGAACAGCGTGGCCGCGGTCATGAACTTGGGCCGGATACGCTTGGCCGCGCCGTCAATGATGGCGCTGTGCAACTGGTCGCGGCTCTTGAGCCGCCCTTCGGTTTTCGCCTGGGCGTAAGCCAGGTCCAGGTACAGGAGCATGAAGATGCCCGTTTCCGCATCAACCCCCAGAAGCGCGATCAAACCGACCCAGACCGCGATGCTCATGTTGTAGCCCAGCAGATACAGGAACCAGATGGCGCCCACCGCCGAGAACGGCACCGCCAGAATGATGAGCATGGTCTTGGGGATGGACCGGGTGTTCATATACAGGAGCAGGAAGATCAGGAACAGGGTCAGGGGAACCACCACCAGCAGGCGCTGCTTCACCCGCTGGGCCGCCTCGTACTGGCCGCTCCAGGAGATGGCGTACCCCGGCGGCAGTTTCACCTTGTCCGTGAGCAGGCGGGCCGCTTCCTCCACGTAGCCGTTCGCATCCCGGCCGGCGATGTCGATGTAGACGTAACCCGTCAGCAGACCGTCTTCATTCCGGATCATGGCCGGCCCGCTGGCCGTCTTGATGCTGGCCAGCCGCCCCAGGGGGATCTGCCGCTTGCCGTCCGCGGCCGGCACCAGGACGCGTTCCAGGGCGCTGATGTCGGACCGGAAATCCCGCTGGTAGCGCACGTTGACATTGTAGCGTTCCCGCCCTTCCACGGTAGTGGTCACATTCTCCCCGCCGATGGCGCTGCTGATCACCGCCTGTACTTCCGCGATGCTCAAACCGTAGCGCGCCAGTTCCTGCCGATGCCAATCGAAATCGAGAAAATAGCCGCTCCCGGTGCGCTCGGCGAACACGCTACGGGTACCCTTGACCGCGGGCAGGACGGATTCAATCTGCATCCCGATCTGCTCGATGGCGTGAACATCGCCCCCGGAGATCTTGATCCCCACCGGGGTCCTTAAACCGGTGCTCAACATCTCGATGCGGCCCTTGATGGGCATGGTCCAGCCGTTGGCCAGACCCGGAAGGGTCAGGGCCTCATTCATCTCATGGATGAGTTTTTCCTGGGTCATATACGGCCGCCAGGCCGATTTGGGCTTCAGGGTGATCACCGTTTCCAGCATGGATAACGGGGCCGGATCGGTTGAGGTCTCGGCCCGGCCCGCCTTGCCCAGAACCCGGTCCACCTCGGGGAAGCCCTTGATGATGCGGTCGGTGACCTGGAGCAGTTTCTGGGCCTCGGTGATGGAAATCCCGGGCATGGTGGAAGGCATGTAGAGAATGGAGCCTTCCTCCAACGGCGGCATAAATTCCGAGCCTAATTGCGAATAGACCGGCAGCGTGACGAGCACCAGGACCAAGGCCCCCCCGATCACCCACCATTTCCGGCGCAGCGACCAGGTGACCAAAGGTTCATAAAACCGGATCAAGCGCCGGCTGATGGGGTGCTTTTCTTCGGGATAAATGGTGCCCACGGCTACGGCGTTGGTTATCCGGCACAACCACGGGGGCCGGAAGTTGAAATTCCGCATGTGGGTGAACAGGAGCCGCAAGGCCGGGTCCAGGGTGATGGCCAGGACCGCGGCCACGATCATGGCGAGGTTCTTGGTGTAGGCCAGGGGCTTGAACATCCGGCCTTCCACCGACTCCAGGGCGAGCACCGGCAGAAACGACACCGCGATCACCAGCAAGGCAAAGAAGCTGGGCCCCGCCACCTCCTTGACCGCCTTGACCACGACCTCCTGGTAGTCTTCCAGGCGGCCCGTCTGGTGCCATTTCTCCAATTTCTTGTGGACCTGCTCCACCATCACGATGGCCGCGTCCACCAGGGCCCCCACCGCGATGACGATACCCCCCAGTGACATGATGTTGGCGGTGACCCCCATCATCCTAAACGGGATGAAGGAAATCAGCACCGCCACCGGGATGGTGATCACCGGGATGATGGCGCTGGGGAAGTGCCACAGAAAGATCAGGATCACCAGGGAGACGGTAATCAGCACCTCCACCAGGGTGGATTTCATGTTGCTGATGGCCCGCTGGATCAAATCGGAGCGGTCATAAATGGGCACAATCTGGACGCCGCTGGGCAGCCCCGGTTCGATGGCCTTGATCTTGGCCTTGACCCGTTCAATGACGTCCAGGGCGTTTTGGCCCTCCCGCATCACGATGATCCCGGACACCACTTCCCCGGTGCCGTCCAGATCGGTGACCCCGCGCCTCAGGTCCGGCCCCATGACGACCCGGCCGATATCCTTGACCCGTATGGGGGTGCCGTCTGGGCTGGCCGTCAGGACGATATTTTCAAAATCCTGGATGGAACGGGCGTAGCCCCGGCCCCGCACCATATACTCGGTGCCGCCGAATTCGATCAGCCGCCCGCCCACGTCCTGGTTGCCGCCGGCCACGGCCTTCACCACCTGAGAGATGGACAGGTTGTAGGTTTGCAGCCGGTTGGGATCCACATTGACCTGGTACTGCCGGACGAATCCCCCCACCGGCGCCACCTCCGCCACCCCGGGCACGGCTTTGAGGTGATAGCGCAGATACCAGTCCTGGTAAGAGCGCAGCTCCTCCAGGCTATGCTTGCCGCTCGGGTCCACCAGAACGTACTGGAAGACCCAGCCCAGGCCGGTGGCGTCCGGCCCTAACTCGGTCCTGACGCCGGCGGGCAGGCGCGGCAGCACCCCGGACAGGTATTCCAAAGTCCGGGATCGGGCCCAGTAGATATCGGTGCCGTCTTCGAAAATGACGTAAACGTAGGAGTAGCCGAAATCCGACACGCCGCGCACGGATTTCACCCGGGGGGCGCCCACCATGGCGGTGACAATGGGGTAGGTCACCTGGTCTTCCATGATGTCCGGGCTGCGGTCCCAGCGCGAGTAGATGATCACCTGGGTGTCGGTGAGGTCCGGGACGGCGTCCAGGGGTAAATGCTGCATGGACCACCACCCCATCAGGCAGGCTGCCGCCACGATGATAAAGACGATGACCTTGTTGTGTACCGAAAAATCGATGATGCGGTTAATCATGCTGGTGACCCCCGCCGCCAGGGGGGCGATGCGGTGGCGGCGGCGCCTGGGGCTGAGGCGGCGGAGTTGGTTGCGCCGGTGGCTGCATAGGCGGAGTTTGCGGCGCCGCCGGCTTAACCTGAGATTCCTGGGGCGG
Source organism: Pseudomonadota bacterium (assembly GCA_018897875.1). Taxonomy (GTDB): domain Bacteria; phylum Desulfobacterota; class Desulfobaccia; order Desulfobaccales; family 0-14-0-80-60-11; genus 0-14-0-80-60-11. The sequence continues at coordinate 3,731 of JAHIKF010000323.1, forward strand.
GTCCTCGAGCAGGGCCTGGCCTTTCCCCGGGGGTATGGCCCGAATTGAATCCCGCCTCAACCTCAGCAACAAATCAGGATTCGTCGGCACTTGAGGATACGTTTGAGGTAATGTGGCCCCTGAGCTTCCGGATAAATAATGTTGGGGGTCTTTGTCAAACCTTTGCTTGCAGCCATCGGTGTCAAAATAATACATCTTGCCCTGGTATTCGCTGGTTCGGCCGGCTTGTTTGGCCGGTCCCGTCGCAACTGGCAAGCCGCACACCGGGTCTTGGGCCGTTTTGGCCACGACCGGCGCCTGGGAACCGCCGCTCCCACCTTGGGCTTCCGGGTGAAGGTAACGCTCCGGATCTTTGTCAAACTGCTTATTGCACCTATAGCTGCAAAAATAATACGTTTTCCCTTTATAAATGCTGGTGAGACCTGCGGCCTTAGCCTGGGTTTCGTCCACTTCGTGGCCGCACGCCGGGTCTTGGGTTTTTTCCGGGGCGACCTGGGCCTTGGGAAGGCTTTCCACCCGTTCAGGAGCCGAACTCTCCTCCGGCTTGGTCACATACCGCTCCGGCGTCTTGGTAAACTGCCTCTGGCAGGTGTCAGAACAGAAATAATAGCTCTTACCCTGATGCTCTATTTTCAGACCCGCAGTCCTGGCCTTGCCTTCGTCCAGGTCCATGCCGCACACCGGATCTTTCACCACGTTGCCGAAGAACCCCGCCGCCGCCAACTTCATGCGGCTCTCGGAGTCGATGAGGAAATTGCCGGAAACCACGATGCGCTCACCGGGCTCGAGACCCTCGACGATTTCCACCCGGTCTCCCAGGCGCCACCCGGTCTTAACCCGGCGCGGTTCGAAATAACCGTTGCCCCGCTCGACAAAAATGGTCTGCTTGAGCCCTGAATCCATAATGGCGTCAACCGGGACATTGACCGTGGGAGGCTTATTGATGGGAAACTCCACGTCCACAAACATCCCGGGCCTGAGGGTAAATCCGGGGTTGTCCATCTCCAGGCGCACCTTTATGGTGAGGGTCGCAGGGTCGAACTCGGGCAGAACTTCGCTCACCGTCGCCATATACGACTCGTCTTGGTCGGCGAGTGTCACCTTTACCTTTTCTCCTGGCCGGACATATCTCGCTTCATTTTTAAATAAATCCGCCTGGATCCAGACCCGGCTCAAGTCCGCCAGCCGGAATAATTCCTCACCGCTAACGAATTTTTGGCCCGGTGTGACGTTCCGGGTCAGGACAAAACTGGTGGCCGGGGCGTTGATGATAATCTCTTGAGTGATTTCCTTGCTACGGATCAGGTCTTTGATCTGCTGGCTGTTCACGCCCAGGTTCATCAGGTTGTATTCAGCGGCTCGTTTCTGAGCTTCCAAAAGGTGTTTCTGGGACGCCGGCAATTGCTGTCCATGCTGCTGCAGGTTGTCTAAAGCATAAACCGCATAATAGTACGTCTGTAACGCCGTAAACAAATCCTTGCTGTAAAACATAGCCAGAGGTTCATCCTTCCTGACCAGACTGCCGGTGGAGATGTCGTATACCTTCGTGATAAAACCATCGCTGAAGGCATTCAACCGGTAGGTGCGAGTTTCATCCACGGCCACCTTGCCCACGGTTCTGAGGGTATAGGTCCTGGGCGATTTTTCCACCGTCGCCACCCGCACCCCGATTATCTGCTGTTTTTCCGGGGTGATCTTGACGGACCCGGGAGGCATGGCCGAGCCGGCAGCCTGGCCGCCGTCCTCGGCGTAGACCGGCTCCATCTTCATGCCGCAGGGAGCCAACCCCGGCTCGGCAGACGTGTGGGCCGGATTCATGGGATCCACATAGTGCAAGATGCGGCGGCTCCCGGCAGCATTTTGACCTGCGACTGTTTTTCCGTACCAGGAACCCGCCAGAAACAATACTGCCAATAAAATCAGCAAACC